>JANQKH010000254.1 GCA_028281215.1 Phycisphaeraceae bacterium
TCCATTCGATTCGTACGCGCTGTCCGTTGAGGTTCTCCAACTGTTGACCAACGCCGGCATCGCCAGTCCCAAACAAACCGCCATCCGTAATCGCGCGCCAATAAATGGCACCGCCCTTTTCAAATTGCTCAACGGTGTTGATCAGAGTTTCGACCGTCCCCCCTTGCGGCGCGCCTGCGGCTGGATCGGCTTGCGGCGCGGGCGCGGCATCGAATGGATCCACGCCGCGGAACAATGCCTCGATGTCGATCGGGGTCGCGGCGATTTCGGCTAGGGCCAATTCGGACAACGGAGCGATCGGGGTCGGGGCGATGCCATATTTGGTTTCGAGCCCCTCGCCGCTGCGGGAAATGACGAGATCAAATTGCGTTACGTCTGCCCATTCGGGGGTATTGATCAGCGCGATAATCGCATCCATTATCGTCGCCTGAGTGATCTCCCAGATCTGCACAGCGCCAGCGTCGACGTTCCAGATTGGACATGCCCAGAAATGCTTGACCTTTTCAGGCTTTCCCGATCGCGGATCGATCTCGACTTCACTGGGAAGTACCTGCTCGTTCATCCTGCGCCGGATCGGCTTGCGGCCGTCATGTGTCGTCTGCCAGAAGAGCGACCCTGTTATGGCGCTGCCGATGATGCGGACCCTCGATCTGCCGATCGGCGGTTTGAAATAACGCGAGTTTGTCGGTGGCCCCTCGTAGTCCGAAGGAAGAAAGCCATGCATAATGGAATCCAGTGGTCATGCGCTCGCTGAGCGCGTCTTTTCATTCAAGTTGAACACGCCTCGAAGAATCGCACGAGGGCTTGACGCGAGCTGACCATGCGGCCGCCGACTTTCAGCGTCTCCAGCTTTACTCTCCGGCCGCTGGCGGTTTTGATACCTTTGACGGCCCATCGCCACATACTGACCGAACTGGGCGGTTTCTCGCCGGGGTCGCGCGGTACGAGCTTAGCCAACGCCGACAGTGACAGGAGCGACTCGCCGTGGAGGGAAGCGGTGACGGGAGTCTTCATCGGTCACCTCCATCCGTCTTTTCCTTGGCGCGATTCGTCAGTATCTCCGCAACTGTTGGGACATGAACAAGGATCGCTTTCCCAGCATGCAAGCCAGGCAACCGACCAGCTTCGATTTCGTCGCGCAGCCACGCAACAGGCACGCCAAGGCAGCGTGCCGCTCTGCTCACGGGTAGTGCTGTTTCGAGTGTTGCAGTTTCCATGTTCCGAATCATCCATGTGATTCGGAAGCTAAGCGGAAGTTAAACGGTAATCAGTCGGTAATATTATTGCTTAGTCGGAAGCCACTCGTAGTGAGCCTTGCACCGGACCTCGCCCCATGTGGACGCTCGGCATACTCCAACTCAATCAATTCTTTTATAGCCCCACCGATTGTCTTATCACTAAGACGTTCGCCCAAGGGCATCAAATTCGACACATCCGAGATCATTAATGTCCTATGCGCGCTTTGCGTGGCCATGTGTTTCAAAACACTTAGAGCAGCAGGCGATAGTCCTCTCGACTCGACTGATTGATCACACTGGTTGCCACGCTCAATGCTGTGCGACTCCAGCCAAGCAGCGAACACACGACAAGTGCGGCCTAGAATCGTGCACTGATCACGTAACAATTCGAGTTCGGCATTGTCTGCCGGTTCGTACTTGTTCCCACGGGGTTTGGTTTCTACTCGAAAAACCTGCCGACTACCGATCTTTTCTACCTTTCCAATCTCAATATCGGGAAAGTGATCAGCTATTGTCTTCTTTGCCTGCGCTGTGGTTTTTTCAGCAAGCGCAACCACATCTATCGATCGATTGTCGTCAACGTCGACATACTCAACTGAATACTCGTGCAGTGAGACAGATTGATGAACGCACTTCCTATCATTAATCGCTTCTTCAAACTGCTTGCGTGATGTAATCCCTTGAGTTGGAAATGATCGAGCGAGCCTCCTAAACACCGTACGACAATCATCGTCTGACTTTGGCGGAAGCGGATTCATCGGTCCATCGCCGTTGTTGCTCAATCCAAGATTGAAAAGCAGAGATTGAATTGTTGAATTGATGCCTTCAAAACAGAAACCAGCGCGAAAAGCACGCGACATAACGCGCCCAGCATTCGCCTCACAATCATATATTTGAATTCTCAGCGAATCGGCATTGGTGTTTTGGTCTCGATGACGCTCAAAATCGTCCGCGATTGTCCGAAGTTCATCGGAAGCGCGATTGAATTCAAAATCTGACATGTTGCATCATCCTTGAAGCCGGGCCGGCCGGCCGAGGCGAACGCGGGATGATGCAACACGTTCGCCACGGCCAGCTTTTCACCGGGGGATCAATCCCGATGCCCGTTGGTTTAATGTTATAGCCTAACCAAGTTTCCGTACAGCATTGCGCGCCTTCGTCTCGCGATCAAGTTCGGCGTACCACCGCTCGGTTGTCGATCGCCGCGCATGACCGAGTACCGCCTGGGCCTCGTCAATGCTGGCATGCTTTCGGAGCTTCGTCGCAACCGTGTGCCGCAACCGATAGGGAGTCCATCGCGGAACGCCGGCCTTCTCACAAGCGCGCGTCACCGCGCGACAATACGAATCCTTGGTGTACGAGAGCCGGATCTGCCGGTCGGTCCTTCGCTTTGTGGGCTTCTGGCCCGGGCGCCGCGATCCCTCGGCTTCCTTTGCCTTCATCTCCGCGAATGCCTCACGTGGCGAGAAGAGTGGCAGGTCCATTGCTCGCGGCAGGAATTCGCACAGCACTTTCCTCGCGTCAGCGTTAAACCACAGGATGCGTTCCTCATCGTGCTCGGCTGTCTTGTGCTCATCCAGGCGAAAACACCAATCGTCGTCACTTCGATCGATGTCGCACGGCCGCAGGCCGAAAAGCTCACTCGGCCGAGCACCGGTCAGCAACTGCAATCGAATCAACGCCCACACCTGCCGACTGACAAACGGTTCAACCGCCAGCACGTCGGCCATGTCGACAGGCTTGCGCTTTTTTGATGTTGCCCCTCTGGTTGTGCCTTCCAGTGCTTCGAGTCGTGTCCACACCGATTCGGCGATGTATTCACGCGCAACCGCCCACTTGAATGCCTTACGGATCAGGTTGACGCGCTCGTTGATCGTCTTGCGGGCGAGCTGGCGGCCAATCCATTCCTGACGTACCAGATCCAGCTTCCGCGGCGAAAAGTCTGCCGCCGGCGTGGAACCGTACATCCGTCGCAGCGGCTCGATGGCATGCTTAGCGCGATCAACATCACCGCCCTCCTGCTCGACAAACACTTCGTACTTGTCGGCCAGTCCATTGACCGTCATACCACTTGAAATCTCCTCGGCCTCCGCCGATTCGATTCCACCCGACGCTCCACCCACACGCGCGGCCAGCGCCCGCCCGAACTTTTCGTAGGTAGTGGGATCATCAAAGGGACCGAACCACACTTGCTTGCCGTCGATCTTCGCGTAGGCGTGACCAGTGGCTTTGTGGCGGCAGAGTTTCGGCTGTTTTGGCTGTTTTGGTGCTTTGGACATGGTGGGACTCCAAAAGGTGGAAAAATTCCACCCGTTGAGTGTCGCACCATCCGAAGAGGGGATTCGCTAAGTAGCGAACTGACACAAGGTTATAAAAATGGGCTATATTGGACTTGAACCAATGACCTCCTCGATGTCAACGAGGCGCGCTAGCCAACTGCGCCAATAGCCCATCGGCGAGGCATTATATCGGCCAATTCCCGCGATGCCAGTAGGTGTCAGTCATTTCACGGGAGGGATGGGTTCGAGCATCCACACAGCGCCGTCCACTCCGAAGTTGGGACGTTTCCATGTTCCGAAGTCGGCGATATAGACGCGGCCGGTTTTCGGATGAACCGCCACATCCAGCGCGCCGGCGAATCGGTGCGGGTTCCCTTTTCGATCCATGAGTGCGTGTTCATGTCGAATGTGACCTGGCCGATCTATGGCGAACGTCTGAATCGTTTTGGCGCCGGAGAAGTAGGCGATGAGCAACCGACCTTTCAACGGCCCGTCGGCGGGGTATTCATCGATACCGTTGGCGCTGTGGCCGCCGCCGGGGCGAAGGTTGTAGATCAGAGAAGGATCGAACTTCGGATGCGGCGGCGTGCCCGCGGGATACTCGGCGACTTCAAACGGGTCGTACTTGTCCGTGGGATTGCCGCCGTTGAGAACAAATTCATGGCGTGCAGGGTTGGGGTGGCCGTAGTATTTTCCTTCGATCACGCGGTAGAGCATCTCATCGGGACTCGCATTGATAGCGGGGATTTTGCGAACCGGATCGGCGGGCGTCTTGGGCACATGGCCGATGCTGTTTTGATTCGTCGCCGTGAAAAGATGCCCGCTTGAATGCCAACACAAAGCGTACGCATTGCGGAATCCGGTGGCGAAGATGCGCACCGGCGCGTTCTTTCGATTTGGATCGTAACGAGTCGGCGCCGAAGTCTGCACGTTGCAGGGAATACGGCCGCCACTGAAGTGTTTGTGCCGCACATCGGCGACAATGACCGCGGCGGTAAGCGGCGTTTCTTTCATGCCCCAGTTGGGCGTGCCGCCCAGCGTCGTGACGCCGCCGATGGTTTGATACAGCCGACCGTTTGGCCCAAACGCCATACCGTTCGGTTGATGGTGCAACAGTTTGTCGTGGGGCAAGCCCACGATGATGTCCTGCTTCGCGGCCTGCTTATTCGACCCAAACGGTTGCATCTGAATGCGTGCAATCGCGCCGCCGAACTGTTGACCGTAACGTCCGTAACTGATCCACGCGGTCAGATTCTGCGCCGAGGCTTCGGGATCGAAAAGCAAGTCGACGATCTGATCGCCCTTAGCGTGATAAGCAGTGTCGCTGTCAATCGCCAAACCCGATTTGGGGTCCAACCGGTATCGCTTGATGTGACCGAAAGTGTCCGCCACGTACAGATTGCCATCCGGACCGATGGTGATGCAACTGTTGTGATCGCGCGCCTCAATCTTGCGGCGGGTGAAGATGAATCTACGGTTAACCTTTGGACGCCGCCCCGATGTTTTGAATCGACTGGTAAACGGTGTGAGCCTGACACCTTTGATATCTTTGATTGATGCGGCAAGGCGAACGGTGTAGAACTTTTCAGGCTCGAGCAGCAATGTGGGCGTCAGCGTTGCGACACCGCCAGTCAGGTCGGTTTGAAGGTATGCCGGGACAGGTTTGCCGTTGGGCCCGAACAGTTGCATGGCGGACGCGGTCAGCGTCTTTGGATTGATGGGCTTCGAAAACTGGACGCGCACCACGGCCTGTCGACTGACATCACGTTGCCCATCGCGCGGTGTCGGTGACTTCCCCGACTGAAGCACACGGAAGGGTTCGCGGTGGGCGCTGGCGTCAATATCGGTATCGGCGTAAACACCGAACGCGCACGCCGCACCAAACACCATCATCAATCCCAGCAAATCGATTCGCCGCACGTTGCCGTCCCATGAAAAAGGCGGGTCATACTGATCCAGCATGGCCCGCCGTTGGTTTTGGATTCATTCCGTGTCGGTTAATCCGCCTTTTTTGTAGCCTTATCGACCGAAGGCGCTTTCTTTTCCACTGGCTTTTGAGGGGCTTTTTTGGCATCGCCTTCCTTCTTGGCTTTGGCCAAATGACGGGCGGCGATGACCGGGTCGCGACGGAAGAGCCCTTTCAACGCGTTCTCGTTCAACTGTTCTTTGCCGCTGAACGGAAAGCCCTGCCAGCGGACGATACCTTGCGTATCGATGATCATGACGTGCGGGATGCCGCCTTCCGGACCGACGATGCTGTTGAGCAACGTGCCTTTGGTGTCGATGCCGACGGAGAAGGCGATCTCGTAGCGGTCGGTGAATTTACGCACGACCGACTCCGATTCATTGCTGATAGCAATGACCGCCAGGTCATCTTTGTGCGCTTCCTGCCAGACGTGCAGGTACGGCGCCAACTGTTTGCAGGCGTCACACCAACTCGCCCACATGACCACGGCCACCATTTTGCCTTTGGTGTCCGGCTTGTTGATCAGCCATTTTTCCACACCAAGATCGGGCGCTTTTTGACCGCGCAGATCTTTCTTCGCGTAAAGTTTCTTCTGGACCGGCTTGGGCCACTTGCCGATCAACGCCTTGGGATCGGCGGGCTTGGCGCCCTTGATCAAATCGTCGACGATTTCCTCAAGCTTGTTGCGATCCGCGCCGGCGACGCGCACCTTGCCTTCGGGGCCAATGACGAAGTAGGTCGGATAAAACTTGAGGTTCACCGACTTGGACAGCGCACCGGTCGAGTCCACGGCGAAGGCGTATTTCAATCCGCGCTGCTGCACAAACCGAGGCATGGCGTTGGAACCATTCGCCGAATGCACGCCGAGAATCACCAATCCCTGCTCGGCGTACTTTTCGTGCATCGCCTGAAGTTTGGGAACCTGCTGCACACACGGGCCGCACCACGTGCCCCAGAAATCGAGAATCACGACCTTGCCTTTCAGGTCATCCCACGAGCGGGCGTCGGTGTTCATCCAGCCGGTGAGTTTTTCCAGGGACGGCGCGGCTTTGCCTTCCATGGGATCCCAGGCCGCGCGGTTCTGCGGCGAACGCCACTCCGGTTTATCAGCCATGCAAATCGCGGCTTGAAGCATTACCGTCACGGCAAGAATCATGGTGCTGGTACGTTTCATGGGTTACTCTCAATGTGGGTCGTGGTTCTACCATCATATCCGCATTCATCGCCCTGGGGCCACATGTTACACCTGCCGACCGGCCTCAATTGCGCAGCAAGAGCGGATTCCACCGGGCGTGAATGCCGAATCAAACCGATAAACCGACTAGAATAAGCCGCAACGGCCTCATCAGGGTCCGATTCGATCATGGCCAGACTCAATCTCAAGGCGCTGAAAAACGTCCAGCATCGCGTCTTCACGCAGAACGCCCTGCTGGGTATCGTCGTCACGTTGATCATCCTGCTGCTCGACTGGAACGGCGAAGACGGGGTGCTTTCAGGCATTGAACGGCCGCTGTTCGACGAGCGCGCCAAATGGTGCCAGCACTTTCAACCGGAACCGACCGACAATTTGCTGCATCTGGACATCACCGACTCGTCCTTGCAGCATATCGGCGCCTGGCCCTGGCCTCGTGCGAAGATCGCGCGCATGCTCGACGAAATGCACCGCGCAGGCGCCAAGGCCGTCGCGTTCGACATCATTTTCGCTGAGCCGCAGAACGAGCGCTATCGCCCCGTCGGTAAGCGCGTGCTCGTAAATGACAATTCGTCCATCTTTGAAGGGCGATTCCAGCGGGTCATCGATGACGAAAACTTTGCGCGGTCGATCGGCGAGTTCGGCGCGGTCATTCTGCCGGCCTCGTTTCACGTCAAAAAACCTTCCACGGAAACCGAATCGGCCGCGCTCGCGGAAATGAAGCGTGACATTTTCATGTCCGAGCAGGCGCTGCGTCACGCGCTGCGGCAGAAAGACGTTGATCTACCGGATCCACAGACCTTTCACGGCATCTTCCAACAGTCCCGCCGACAGGCGTTGTACCAGTCCATCATCGAATCGATCGATCAACAGGTCGCCGAGGCGGAGCACGCTAGGCCAACCAAGCCGACCCAACCGACCAATGTGGTTTCAAATAGCGCGGCTTCCCCATCATCTAAATCAAGTCAGAACGACCCGTCATTCATCGCAGCGGTGAACGCAAATCAAACCAGCGACAACACCAATCATGCCGGTGATCCCGCTAACCCAACCCCGCCCACCACGCCTGCAGCACAACCGGCAGCCAATCCCGCCACACCTCTGCCGCACGAGGACGGTCAGCCAGTCGACCCGATGTTCTATCAGGTGCGTGACCGCGTGTTGCCCGACATCGAGAAAAAATACGAACACGCTCACCTCCGCGAGATGTTCGAAAAGGAATATTCCAAGGCGGTGTCGTTTCATCATCTGCGGCAGTTTTCCCGGCCGTCACGACCGGAATACCGCGCGACACCGGTGGTGGGTGCACACGCCCCCATTCCCACATTGGTCAAATCGCAAGGCGCATTTGGCTTCATCGACAATCACCTGACCGACCCGGACGGCAAGGTGCGCAAACTGGCGCTGTTCGAGGAATACGACGGCAGGTTGTATCCAAACATGTCCGTCGCCCTGGCGTGCGCTGCGCTGAACATCAACATCGAAGACGTGGAGATCGGCGAGGACGAGGTGATCTTCCCCGTGCCCGACGGCAAGCCGATCAAAGTGCCGGTGTTTAGCCATCACGTTGACAGCGCCGGTCGCGAGTGCGGCCTGTTTACTTACTTCCCCTGGTTCGGCAAGCCGAATGTCACCAACGCATGGATGTACATGTACGACCGCACGGACGGTGAGGCGAACGAAGGTCACCTGCCGATCCTGAAAGTCTGGGAAATCGTTGAGTTGCAGGACGACAAAATCGCCAGCAACACCGAGTCGCTTCGCGAAGCTTTGCTTTCGATCTTTCAAGTCTCCGATCCCGATATTGTGACACGCCTGGAAGAGACGAACATCCCCTATGAGAACGCAGACGGATACCTGGCGCTACTGAAATCCGATTGGATCGTTTCAAAGTTGGACGATGCGTTTTTTACCTACGGCGAACTAGTCGAGATGACCGATGCTGAATTCAAAGAGTGGAATGCGGAGGATCCAGATCCAATTCGACGCCTCAGGACCGAGAGAATGCGGGCCGCTATGGCCGTTCTACCCGACCTGCGGGAACAATTGACCAGCATTAACGAGGAACTGAATCGTCTACGAAGCAACCTTCGTCGCAAGTTGTATGACAAGGCGATTCTCGTCGGCTGGACGGCTGAAGGGCGCATGGACGATGTGCCGACCTCGATCCATCCCAACGTACCGGGTGTGGTCGCACACGGCGTGATGTTCAACGCCATGATGACCGGTGAGTTCTGGGAGCGCGCCTCGCCGTGGCTGGCAAGGTTTTTCACCGTCGTGCTCGGTCTGCTGGTCACGTTGGCGGTGGCAAAATTGACCCCACCCAAAGCGCTTGCCGCCGCATTGGTCCTCGCACTGGCGTACGTGCTGTTCAACGGCATCGTACTGTTCGACCTGAACAATCTCGTCGTGGGCATGGCGGCGCCGCTTATGACGATCATCGTCGTCTGGGCGTCGGGCACGATGCTGCGGTTCATCGTTGAACGCCGGGAAAAGGCGTTTATCACCCGGCGTTTCCGCAGTTATGTCGATCCCGCGCTGGTGAACTTCGTGATGGAAAACCCCAACCGCGCCAGCTTTGCCGGCGAGGTGCGCGAGATGACCGTCGTGTTCACCGACCTGCAAGGCTTCACCTCCATCAGCGAGAAACTTCAGGAAGCCACCGTGCCGCTGCTCAACGAATACATGGAGCGGATGGTGCCCATCATTCGTGAACGCAACGGCTACGTGAACAAATTCCTCGGCGACGGCATCATGTTCTTCTACGGCGCCCCGCAGGTCACCGAAACGCACGCGGTGGATGCCGTCGCGACAGCGATTCGCATGCAGGAAGCAATGGCACCGTTCAACGACAAACTCGAGGCCGACGATCTGCCGTCGGTTGTAATGCGCGTGGGTATCAGTACCGGCAGTATGGTGGTGGGCGACGCCGGCTCACACG
>JANQKH010000559.1 GCA_028281215.1 Phycisphaeraceae bacterium
AACCAACCGCCTCACCACACGCCTGCATCATGCTCATTCGGTACCGGTTTCGATCAGGTGAAACACAAAGGCATCGGCAATCGCCTCCCACGACGCGTCGACGATATTTTCGTTGACGCCAATCGTCGAAAATCGGCTGATCGTCCGGCCGTCGGAGCCCGCATTGCTGTCGACCACAGCGAACTCGGCAATCACGCGTACTTTGGCAGCCGACTCGGCTGTCGGATTCACCACACGGACGCGATAGTCGCGCAGATGCACGTCCGCCAATTGGGGAAAGTGTGGCAACAGGCACTTTCGCAAGGCACCGTCGAGGGCGTTGACTGGACCGTCGCCTTCCGCTACGCGATGTTCCAATGCGTCGCCGACCAGTAGTTTCACGATCGCTTCCGTAATCGCCGGCTCACTGTCATGTTTGAAGATGACACACCGATAGTGGTCCAGATCCCACAACTGCGGCAACGTGCCTTTCACTTCATGCAATAACAATTCAAAGCTCGCGGTGGCGACTTCGTATTGGTATCCCTCATGCTCGCGGTCCTGCACTTTTTCAAGGATTTTACGTTGCAGTTCCTTGTCCTCCGCGATGCCGAACTTCTCCCCCAGTGTGGCGGAAATATTGCTAGCGCCACTCAATTCACTGACCAGCACGCGCCGGACATTCCCTACCGACTCAGGCGAAACATGCTCATAGCTGTGGGCGATCCGTTGTACGGCATGAACGTGCATACCACCCTTGTGGGCAAACGCCGCCGTGCCAACGTAAGGCTGATTGGAGGTCGGGAGCATGTTCGCCAACTCGTACACGTAACGGCTGATATCGGTCAGCCCGCCAAGTGTTGTACCGGTCAAGCATTCATAGTTCAGTTTCAAGCGCAGATTGGCGGCCATGGTCAGCAGGTCGACGTTTCCACATCGCTCACCGATGCCGTTGATGGTGCCTTGCACCTGTACCGCACCGGCTTCGATCGCTGCCAAGCTGTTGGCGACGGCCAATCCGCCGTCGTTGTGCACGTGAATGCCCAGTGAAGGCGCCGGCGTGGGACTTTCAACGGTCGGATTGCCCAAACCCAGCGACGTCATCACGTGTTCGGTCGCCTTGCGAACTTCATCGGGTAGCGATCCGCCGTTGGTGTCACAGAGAATCAACCGCGTGGCGCCACCCCCGACAGCCGCCCGCAAGGTCTCAAGGGCATATTCCGGGTTCGCGCGGTAGCCGTCAAAGAAGTGCTCAGCGTCGTAGAACACCTCAGCGCCCTGCTCGCGGCAAAAAGTAAGCGAATCCACGATCATCGCAAGATTTTCGTCTCGAGAAACACGGATCACCTCGTCGACGTGAAGATCCCAGGTCTTGCCCACGATCGTGATTACCGGCGCCCCGGACGCCACAAGCGCCCTCATGCCCGGGTCATCCGCAGCTGCAATTCCCTTGCGACGAGTCATGCCAAAAGCGCAAATCTTTGCATTTTCAAGGTTTATGTTTTTGATGCCATCAAAGAACGCCACATCTTTGGGGTTTGAAAGCGGGTAGCCGCCTTCTATATAGTCCACTCCCAGCCGATCGAGCCGTTGGGCGATGTTCAGTTTGTCCACCAGACTGAATGAGACGCCTTCGCCCTGCGTGCCGTCACGTAGGGTGGTGTCGTAAACCTCGATCCGTCGGCCGAGCGAGGCGGATTGATCGGCGGCTGACGGCGTGGCGGTGGCGGTGTGATCGGCGCTCATGGGGCTTGGCCTTTCGGTTCCATTTCATTGTGGTCGGTGTTCGACTCTCGTGGCATGACAAAAAAACCCTGCCGGGAGGGCAGGGCAGCTGGCATCGACTATTTTGCGATCGCCTACCCTGCCCGCTGACGGGTAATCTCAATGATCATGATGGCAGAGATCGGCTGAAGCATCGAACCATCATAGCAGTCCACACCGAATCAGAGCAAGTTCGCTGGACAATTAACAGGGTGATCTCCTTGGACTGCCCAACTTGGATCGGTGCCATCGTTGAGGCCGATTGCCCAATCAAGTCGCGGTCGATAAAGTGCCATCACTTGGTCGGGTGACGCGAATCACACCCTTCCGAGCGTTGTGAAACAGGGGTTGCGCCACGGACGGTCGCCCTGAACGTATCGTCCGCCGTCGTTCACCCCCAATCTGTTCCTCCCCGAAGGTCCATCGCGAAGCGAGTTGGCCATGCCTGTACCTACCGAAACTCTTCGTCCGATGCGGAAGATGAACCTCGTCTTCGCGGCATCGAGCATCATTCTCCTGCTCAGCGTGCTCTGGCTGATCTATGACGACTGGGCAAAACCGTGGAAGAACCATCAGCGCGACTCCCGTCACTGGCAGGCGGTCGTAACCAAAGTGGCGGCCGATGAAGCCAGCATCAAACCGTTGACCGACGAGTTGGCGCAGGTTGAAGACGACATGGAGGAGTTGCGCGCCCGCATCCTGCAAAGTGAAGGCGCGGAAATCGCCGCACTGCGCAAGGAGATTTCCGACCTGGATACTGAAATCTCCAAACTGAAGCTGCCGTCCGACTTGAAGAAGAGCGTTCTGGTCCCGACGCAACAGAAAATCGAACGCGCCATTCTGGACCACGGTGAAGACGCCCCCATCACCAAGGAATTGCAAGCGGATTTGATTCGCTATCAGCAGGAATTCAACAGGGCCTCGGAAGCCTACGAATCGGAACTGGCCAAACGCAAAGCCCTGCAAAAAGAATACGACAGTTTCTTCCAAGGCGTTGAAGCGCTGAAGAAAGAACTCGACGACCTTTCGCGCACGCGCAACACATTGATTGAACGATTGAACAAGGTGAAGCCGGAAGGCCTCGGGGTGATCAGCCAGAAGGTGCGCAACGCACCACTGCTCAACTGGTTGAATCCGACCGAACGGCTCGAGCAGGACATCATTCCCGGCAACCGCACAGACTTGAACTTCCTGAATATCGAAACGGCTGACGCCTGCCGAACCTGTCACCTCAACATCGACAAGCCGGAATTTGAACGCGGCAACCTGACGCAGTTTCTCGAACGCCAACTCGCGGTGGCGCGCTTGTCCGACAAAACCACTGTGGTCGATACGGAAATCGAAAAAGCGGCCGAGAATATCGACTTCTGGGAAAACATCGCCGCGCGGATCGCCGGCAGCGGTGACGACGCCTCCTTCGGCCTCAGCGTGCTGACCACCCAACTCAACGCACTGGATCGCATCAATGAGCTGCACGGCTCGAAAAACAAGATCGCCGTGGTCGCGGAACTGAAGGAACTGCCGGTCAACGCTTGGACGGCGGAACAAATCACTCGCCTTCGCGATGCACTTCAAGCAGAGTTGGATCGCATCGCCACCACGCGCGGCGACACCAATGTGTCGCGTGGTCAGTGGTACAAACATCGCCGTTACTACAGCGACGACCTTCAGGCATTGATCAAGAAGAATGTTGGCGACGAAGCATTCAAACAACTGCGCGAACTGTTCCGCGTGGCGCTGACCGAGCAGTTCAACAAGATCATTGCGGCCGAGGGCGGCGACAAGCTCGACACCAATCCGGTCATTCTCGGTCACCCGCGCATGGACCTGTATATCGGCCCCGAAACGGCCCACCCGCTAAAAACGTTTGGCTGTTCGGTCTGTCACGAAGGCTCCGGTCAGGAAACCGATTTCATTCACGTCGCCCACAACCCGCGAAAGATCTGGGTTGACAAAAAGACCGGTGCACCAGTCCCTGACTTTCTCATTGATGATTCTGCACACGGCCACGACGGACACGGTCATGGCAACCATGGCGGCGCGGTCGGCTCACACCACGATGTCAACCTGCTCAAGTCTGATTCGCCTGCGCCGTTTGCGCCCGACCACGACAAACACGGCGTCACCACCTTCGCCGATCCGATCACCGGCCAAGAACGACAAGCAGTGCCGCAAACCGATCGTTGGAAGGAAGAATACGGCTGGCACCTGGTCCACTTTATGGAATGGGAAAAGCCGATGCACAAACTCGAGTACGTCGAGTCCGCGTGCAGCAAGTGTCACACCAACCATTACGACGTCAAGCACGAAGCAACCAAACTATTTGAGGGGCGACAGTTGTTCGCTCAGGTCGGCTGCGTGAACTGCCATGCGGTTTCGTCACTGGAATCAGCGCATGATATCAAGCGTGTCGGCCCGAGCTTGGCGAATGTGAAAGACAAGCTGTCCGAACAGATGATCGCGAACTGGACGTGGTCGCCCAAGGCTTTCCGTCCGATGGCGCGCATGCCGCACTTTTTCATGTTGGAGAACAATTCTTCGCCGCTGGACATTAAGCGGACACGCACCGAAGTCGCCGCGATTTCACACTACCTGATGAACGCGCCTTCCAGTTCCATCTCGGCGTTGTCGCAGATGCAGAGTGAAACCACTCGACTGGAAGGCTTCAAGAAGGAAATTCAAGCCCTGACCAAGGAAGCGTCCGAAGCGCGAGCGAAGGTCGCCGACGCTGCCACCACGGATGACGAGAAAGCGGATCTCCAAACGCGATTGACCGAGATCGATGGAAATCTGACCTCGCTTATCAAGCAGGCCGGCATCCTACTCGGCACGCGCGCCAAGGCGACTGCCAGCACGCGCATCATTCAGATTGACAAACGGCTGCACGAAATCTTTGGGGATCCGTCCCGCAACGTGGAAGGCATGTACCAGGCGGCGTTGAGAAATGTCCGCCCCTACAATCCGGACCTGCCGCCGGCCGTTGCCGTCAAACGTTTCGCCAAGCAAGCAGAAGAGTTGCTCAAGGAATCGGAAAACGAAGAGACGACCGACGATCGCAAGAAGGCCATCGCGGCTGAGTTGAAAGAGATCGAAGCGAAGATCCAGGCGGCGAAGAAGTTGCCGCAGACCGGTGACATCAAGCGCGGCAAACAGCTGTTCACCGACATTGGTTGCCTGGCGTGCCACACGAATCTGAACGAAACCGGCCGGCAGTGGATCGTCGGGGACATCAGCCAAAAGAGTGCACTGTCCCGCCGCAACGATTTCATCGACGCGTTGATCGACGCCGGTGGTGGCGTCGCACCACGCACGGCTGAATCGCTCGCCAGCGACATGGCGAATGACGCCACCGGCGGACTTGAAGGGATTACCGATGAACGTGCCAATGAGATTACTGTTGATATCGCGCGCCAAATAGCAGCGGACTTGAAAGGTGAAGTCGGTGATGACAAGCTCAAGGCGGAATTTGGCAAACTCAAACCTGTTCCCGCCGCGGCGG
>JANQKH010000309.1 GCA_028281215.1 Phycisphaeraceae bacterium
GTCCAACTTGCTGCCATTATCGGGCTCGGCCGCCATGGCGAGCAGAACGTGGCGCCGTACCTTCTTCCATTTACGATGCACAAACATGCCCTGCTGCAACACGCAGCCGTAAAATCTTTGGTCGATCTCCACGCCACTGATGTTTGTCTCGATGCTGTCGCCAAGGGTGCATCGGAGGCACCGGGCGCATTGCGTGTGTTGCGAGAAATCCACGACGAAAAAGCCGTTGATCGCCTTATCGAACTCTATCCGAAAACATCGAGCCCGCTCAAACGCGACCTGCTCACCACGCTGATTCGTCTCTATCACAAGGAAGGTGAATGGGATGGCCGCTGGTGGGGCACGCGGCCGGACACGACGGGGCCGTACTACCGCCGCGTGACCTGGCAAGCGAGCGAGCGTATCGGCGCGGCGATCGTGGCGGCGATGCAGTCGGCCGACGAAGACACACGCAAGCATATCGTGTTGCAACTGCAACGCCACCGCGTCAACCTTGGCGACACCACGAAAATACTTCTGGCCATGGCGAAAAAGAATCCGGACTTCGCGCCCAAAGCGATGGACTTGCTGCTCGGCGGCAAGACCGTGCCGGCCGAGGCGCTGCCGCTGTTGAAACAGTTCGCCCAATCAGGTGACGCAGACCAGCGCGTCAAAGCGATTGACGGCCTGCTGCGGATCGATTCACGCGACGCCGTCAACGCGGCCGTCGACGCCGTGAAGGAACCAACGAAAGCCGCCGACACCAACGCTTGGCGTCGCGCCCGCAACACCTTCCTTACCCAGCGAAGCCACACCAAACGAAGTGACTTCTTTGTCGAGTTGATCCAACAACCCGACGTCGCACGAAATGCACTCGGTTACGCGGCGCTGCTCAACATCGCTCAACAGAAGCGGCTGAACAAACACGTTAAGGCGACGATTGACCAAACCATCACCAAGGCGTGGACCGCCACCGGTTCCACCGTGTCACTATTGCACGCCATCGCCGAAACCAAGGCGAAGGACCACGCCAACCGCGTCAGCCAACTGCTCAACAGCGACAAGCCGGAGATCAAGTCGGCGGCGCAGTCGGCGGCGACAGCGCTCAACATGATCGCCGTGCAACCGAAACCCAACGCCATTGGCGACGCCGGGTTCGACACCGTCTTCACCAAACTTGGCGACCGCAAAGGCAATGTAAAACTCGGCGCGCAACTGTTCACCAAAGTTGGTTGTGTGAACTGTCACACAACATCGAGCAAGCAGACGCCGAAAGGCCCGTTCCTCGGCGACATCGGCAAACGGTACAGCCGCAAGGAACTGGTGCAGTCGATCATGGAACCGAACGCCGTCATCGCGCAGGGTTTCGCCACGCAATGGATCGAAACCGAAGACGGTGACATCTACGACGGCTTCATCACACGCGAAGCGGGCGACGAAGTGGAAATGCGCAACGCCGCAGGCACAGCGATTGTGATCAAGAAGAATGACATTTATGAGCGTGGTTCGCGCAAGAATTCCATGATGCCCAACGGGCTGGTTCAGAATCTGACGCTGGACGAACTGGCCGCACTGCTGACGTACCTTGAATCGCTGCGCACCAAGTGACGTGCTGGCATTAACCAACGCCGGCGTTAAATCTGTGTAGCATGGCGTGAACCGCCTTCGACAGTGCAGTGCGCAAAAACGCGTGCGTTTTCCTTGCATCGGACGAGACCGCTGTGGTATAATCAGCCGTGAATCTTGCCTCATTCGAGGCGGTGGTAGCGGGCGGCTTCACATCTTCCCACTTGGTACGGCCCCCGCATCGCGACAAAAGGAGCCCATCATGGCCGGCGTGAAAGACATCCTCGTGGAGAAGGGAAGCCACTTTCTCTCCATCGGGGAAGATGCAACCGCGCTCGACGCGGCACTGTTGATGAACGAACATAAAATCGGCGCGCTGCCTGTTCTGCGCGACGGCAAACTGGTCGGCATGTTCACCGAACGCGATATCCTCCAACGCATCGTCGCAGGTCGTAAGGATCCGGCCAAATCTTACATCCGGGATGTGATGACGTCCGACATCACCTTGTGCAGCGTGCACGCAACAATCGATGAAGCCCGCGAACTGATGCGAGGCAAACGCGTGCGCCATCTGCCCATTCTCGACGATGACGACACACCCGTCGGCATGGTTTCCATCGGCGACCTGAACGCCTGGATGCTCGCGCACGAAAAGAAAACCGTCGTCGCGCTACAAGCGTATCTCAACGGCGAGTCGTAACGACCATGGCCTGATTTCAAACCGATCTCCAAGCGACGTTATGCTCCATGTTGTCGATTTTTCTTTCATGCAAGAAACGTTCGCGTTTGACGCATCGCTGACATTGTCGTGCAATGCACGGCATGATTGAATCTACGGAAAACAAAGTTGCCATCGTCACCGGCGCTGGAAGCGGTATCGGCCGGGCCGTCGCGCGACAACTGGCGTGCCAGGAATCATTTGCCGTCGTCCTTGTCAGTCGCACCAGGGACAACCTGAACGCCACGCGTGACGCCATTCTTGAAGCAACCGGTGACGCCGCGCGCGTGCTCATTGTCGCCGCCGACGTGACAGATCCCGAAGCCTGCCGCGCCATCGTCGATCAGGCTGTGCAAACATTCGGGCGCGTCGACGCCTTGTGCAACATTGCCGGCGCCGCGCCGCTTCAGCCGATCGAACAAACCACCGATGACCTGTGGCGCAACGTGATCGACACCAACCTCAGTAGTGTGGTGCATCTGACGACCGCCGCTTGGCCTCACTTGAAAGATCGACAGAACGCCGGCGGCAGTGTCATCGTTAACGTCTCTTCGTTGGCAAGCATTGATCCGTTTCCCGGTTTCGCCCTGTATGCGTCGGCGAAGATCGGCGTGAACATGTTCACCCTCTGTACCGGTCGCGAGGGCGTCGGGCATGGTATCCAAGCCGTCTGCATCGCCCCCGGCGCCGTCGAAACGGCCATGCTCCGCAGCCTTTTCGACGAATCCGTGATCG
>JANQKH010000322.1 GCA_028281215.1 Phycisphaeraceae bacterium
GCCGGTGGGTTCACCGCGGTGACGGATGAGACGATCAACATCGTCACGTTCGGCGGCAACTACTACATCAAGAAGCACAACATCAAAGCAAGCCTGGACCTGGTTTGGGCATTGGATCAACTGCCGATCAACAACACAGGTGCCGGCTTGCTGAGCGGCGACGGCGATCAGATCGTTATCCGCGCCCAGTTGCAGCTTTACTTCTGATTTTCACGGCGAAACCATAGCCCCTGACCAACCCGCGCGTGACCTGAGCAATCAGGAACTCGCGGGTTGTTTGTTGGGCTTCAAGCTTGCGGTTTGGATGTGGTTACTCGTCGCGCGATTCGCCGTTCCACGACTTCACAATATAGAGCGGTCTGTTTTTCACTTCATCGTAAATGCGGCCGAGGTATTCGCCGAGCAGGCCGATCGCGATCAGTTGCACGCCGCCGAGGAACATCATCATGGTCAGCAGGGTGGTGAAGCCGGTGACGGCGGGGTCGGCGAAGAAGAGGCGTTTGACGATGAAGAAACACGCGGTGGCGAACCCGATGGCGGCGACGAACGCGCCGAGCCAGGTCATTAGGCGCAGTGGTTTGTAGGAGAAACTGAACACGCCGTCCATCGCGTAGCGGATGAGTTTACCGAGCGTTTGTTTCGGCGCGCCGGCGGCGCGGTCCTGTCGGTCGTAGGTGATCGTGCGTTGTTCGAAGCCGATCCAACTGCGCAGGCCGGGGATGAAGCGGTTGCGTTCGGTGAGTTGAACGAGTTCGTTTGCGGCGGCTTTGTCCATCAAGCCGAACACGCCGGTGTCGGCGGGGATGGGAAAGTCACTGAGCCAGCCGAAGAATTTGTGGAAGAAGTTGAAGCCGAGGCGTCGGAGGCCACGCTCCTGTCGGCTTTTGCGTTGGGCGAGTACGACCTGTCCGCCGTCGCGCCAGGCGTCGGCCAGGTCGGCAATAAGTTCGGGCGGATCCTGCATGTCAGCGTCCATGATGACCACGCCGTCGGCGATCTGCACAGCATGGGCGAGCCCGGCGGTGATCGCCGCCTGATGCCCGAAGTTGCGCGACAGTTGCAGCAGCAGGAAACGGTCGTCGTTGTCGTGTTGTTCACCGATCAGTTCCGCGGTGCGATCGCGGCTGCCGTCGTCGATGAAGACGACCCGCCAGTCAAGGTTGGCGATGGCATCGCAAGTGGTGGTCAGGCGTTCGAACAGTTCCGGCAGGTTCACTTCCTCGTTGAAGACGGGGATGACCACGGCAAGAGTGCGCCGCTCGTCATCGTTGGATGCGCTGCCGATGGCCTGCGCCGCGCCGGCAGACGGCTCGCTGTGAGCATCAGTGTCGGCGGATTGTTCGAGCGTTTGATCCATGATGGGTGGGGATCAGGGTGGGGATTCCTATCGGACAGCGCACCGCGACGGCGCGGTGTCCAATGACAGTATCGGCCAAAGCGGCCGGCGGTTCGTTTTGAATTGAAAAGGCAAGGCGAACTGTGCGATTCGCGGGCAAAGTAAGTGGTTATGAGACGTTTGGCGCGTGTTGCCGAGTGTGTTCACGCGTTGGTGCGGCAGACTCAGTCGCGCATAATGTCGAGCCTCGCCACCATGTCATCGCCACGGCGATGGATTTGCACGCTGATTGAATCAAATTGCGAGAGCAAGCCTTTGGCGATTTGAATGCCGCGAATGAACTGAGCTTCGGCCGTTTTGGGTTCGTCGAGGGTTTTGAACACTTCCGGCCGCACACGTTGCCAATGGTCGAGCCAACTTTGCACGTGGCGCGACAGGTGCTCCGGTTTCATGAAAGCGGCGGCGATGGGTTCATCGTAGTCTTTGAGGCCGAGCGCTTTAAACGATTCGCTTTGTGACAGGCTGGTTGCCGGCGTCAGTTCCGCTTCAATGCACTTGCGGTAGAAGTGATCCTGTGAGCAGATGATGTACCAGTCACCGACACGGCCGTAGGAAAGCACCAGGGACTTGAGTTCCGGCCGTTGTACGCGCTGCGACAATGCGATGCCGATATTGGCGGTTTTGAATGGAACGTCCTTGTATTTGGTTTCCTTAACAACAATCGGTTCGACTTCCCACTTGGCCATGGTGAAGTTGGCAAGCAGGAGGACGCCGTCGATCATGCGGGTGACGTCGTCAGCGACAGCATGTTTCTTGATTTTGATTGCGAAGCCGGGTGCGGGAATGTCGAGGCCGGGATTTTCCTTGAATTGATCGCCTTTCACTTCACCGAGGAACGCGACCAGCGGCGAGTCGATGTAAGGCAGGATGTCGCCGGTGAACGATTTCGGGTTCGCCAGGGAATCCAGAAACTTGCCGGCTTTGGGGTCGATGTCCTGGTCGTTTCGGAGATTGATGGAAGCGGCGGCGAGCGTGTCAGCGGGAAGCGGACCGAATTCGGTTTTTCGGCCGCGTTGAATCATTGCGAACAGGGCTTTGTATTCCTGCGACTTGCCGACGTAGTGCAGCGTGACGTTTCTCTTCTGCTTGACCATGCCGGCGACGTGCACTTCCTGTTTGCTGCCGTCGTGGATGTAAAGCGTGCCTGTGCGGTCGGCGGGCAGTTTGGTGGTCCAGGTCTTGAATGTGTCATCATCGGCCAGTGCAGGCTTCTTGCCGAGCAACACGGCATGGATCGGCACGGCGTACCGTTTGCTGAACGCCATCATCCAACCGTTGCCAATTAGCACGTTGGTGTTCATGTCGGGTGTGACATAGTTGTCAAACGCGCCAACCTTGTTGAGGTGCGTCAGCATGAAACGTTTGCGAAAGTGCTCGGCATCCTTGGCCGCAACCTTGGAAATCACCATGCCGGGTTCGGAGTCGCCCGGCGCGCGGAATACCAGTGCCGCCGACTGACCGAAGTAGGTATCGATGATCTGGGCGTCGGTCATACCAAGCATTTTTTTTGCGTCGTTCCAACCTTTATCGGGGGCGGGTAGGGGCAGGTTTTTGCGGATGAACGCGGCGAGCGGATCGTTCTCCCACTGTTTGCGCAGTTCGGCGATGTTGTTCACTTCGACGTATAGGCCGGACGATGCCGGCGCAAACTGTGCCGGACCATTCGCGATCGCGCTTGCGGAAAGAGCGCTGATGAGAATCAAAGCGATTGCAGCGACGGTGTTGGGGTTGAACTTCGGGATTCGCATGCGAGTGATCCAATAGAGCAGGCAAGCAGGTGGACAATGGGGCGGGAAACTTCTGTGACGCACGCTGATTCAAAACAATCGGGCGGGCTCAAAGCGGCTCGAAATACTCCGCCGGGTCGGGCATCGCCGGATCGAGCAGATCGACCAGGTTACCCGGGTCCAGCACAGCCACGGCTTCGGTAACCTTGCGGCGAATGTTGGAAGGGTGCGCCACGTCCAGATCGGTCGCGCTGGTGTTGGCGACGAGTTGGCTCAACGGGCTGACCGGTTCGTCCACGACGGTGTTGTTGTTGCCGCCGTTGCGGCCTTTGGCGAATGAATCTGTTGAGTCGGCGGTCGGGTTCATCTGGTTGGCGAGGATCATCACACCGGCGACAAGGATGACGGCCGCAGCAATGTTCGCCGCCCAGCGCCACGCGCTGACCGGTTCGATGCGACCGATGACCGGCTGCGGTGCGACGTCCGTCTGCCAGGCGGTGATGACGTCAGCGGCAAAGTCGCTCGCCTGCCCGTTGGTGGGCAAGTCTGTAAAGTCGGATTCGGCCAACGCTTCGAGCCACTGGCTTTCCGCCCGCCACAGAGCGCGGGCGTCATCGTGCTCGGCGAGCAGGGCGTCGAATTGTTGCTGTTGCTCGGCCGACAGCGTGCCGTCGCGGTGTTCATCCCACAGCGCGGCCAGTTCGTTTGGTATGTCAGGTTTGAATTCACGATTCATGGTTACCTGCTTTCAAGTCTGCTGATCGTTCAGACAAGTTATTCAATCACATTCAAGCCATCACACGTTCAGGGTTTCAATTTGTGAGCCAAGGGTCTTTCGCATCGCGGCGCGGGCGCGGTGCAGGTGACTCTTGATCGTACCCACAGGCATGTCCATCACTTCGGAAATCTCTTCGATGGAAAGTTCCTGCTGATGGAACAACACCA
>JANQKH010000335.1 GCA_028281215.1 Phycisphaeraceae bacterium
ATCTACTGAAGGATTTCCAGTTCCACGCGCTGATATTCCTCGCCGCGTCGCACGATGGTGTGCAGCTTGTTGGGGCTGTCGAACACAGGCCGACTGCCAGGCAACAATTCGCCGATCGGTGTGCCTTCCACAGCGTTGATTACGATGTAATCTTTGCCGGCGCGCTTGGCGGCGAATGCCACATGCGCGCTGTCCTCGCTGAACGTCAACCCGGTCGGCTTGTGGTCATACGTACGGCTCGCGCGCCCGTCGACGACGACTTGCCAACGGCCCGTCCGTGTGTAAACCAGAAATGCCAGTCGGCTGCCGTTCGGACTGAAGGTGACCCCGGTGATGCGATGGTGTTTCCTGCTGCGCTTGTTCTGATGGATGACCAGCATCTCGCCGTTGTGCTGAACAGCGTAGGCCATGCGATTGCCATTGGGATTGAACACGGGGGTTTCGACCGATTCGAATGGTTCGTGTTCCTTGCCGTCGACGACCATCCGCCACGTGCCTTCCCGCTTGGCGGCGAACGCCAGTTGCTTGCCGTCCGGGCTGAACACCAGGTCGCCGATGGCCTGGTACGCGTTTGATTCAACTCCGTCGGCGATGACCATGCGCTTGTCGTTCTCACCGACGATCAACGCGATGCGTTTGCTGTCAGGGCTGAATGCAATGCCGTGGATTGACTCATATGCGCCGCGCGGTTGACCGTCGACGATCAGTTGCTGTTTGACTTCTTTTGCGACGACGTACGCCACGCGCCGGCTGTCGGGGCTGAATAGGATGCGCCCGTATTCGATCGGGGAGGCGATGGGTGACTCATTGCCTTCGATGACGATCAGATCCTGTCCGTTTCGTTTGGCGACGAAGCTCAGCCGTTTGCTGTTGGGGCTGAACAGCGTGCTGGATACGGCGTCATACGGTTTGCTTTTGCCCTTGTTGTCGACGATGTAAAAATACTTGCCGATGCGTGCCGCGTATGCCCATCGCTGGCTGTCGGGGCTGAACAGATTGGCTCCGATGCCGAAGTCGTCATATCCCTCGGACTCTTTGCCGTTGAGGACGAAGTACCACTTGCCTTTGCGGGCGTTGAGGTACGCCAGGTGTTTGCTGTCGGGGCTGAAGATCAGACCGCCACGGCTGTAATCGGCCGGTTGCGGTTTGCCGTCGAGCACCACCCGCCGCGCGCCTTCGGGGCTGTCCACGTAGGCGATGTGGTTGTTGTCGGGGCTGACCAGGATGGTGTTTTCGATCACATACTTGCTTTTGGCGAGCACCTTGCTGCGCCTGACGGTATTGACGAACTCCACGCGCGGCGCGGTTTGCGACCGGGTGAACTTAACCACCTGAATGCCGGTGTTGACCGAGAGCGTGTCGCCGAGAATCGTGGCGGAGAACTCGTTTTCGACGCCACGGTGAAGGTATTTGCCTTTGAGGGTCTGGCCGTCCAGTTTGGCGGTGAACACGTAGGTGTTCTTTGCGAGTTTCAACGTGCCGCTGGCGCTCGATTCGTCGGCATCGATGGTGATGGCGTCATCCTTGCCGACGAACGTACCGGCGAACGTTGCTGCGGTGAACACGCGATTAAGTTGATAGACGCGCGCTCCGAGCGTGAACTGAAGCACGTTTCCAACTGCGGTGGCGGTGAAGGGGTTCTTGATCTTGCCGGACACCAGTGTGCCGTGAATGGTGCGGCCGACGAGCGCTCCGGTCAGGGTCGACTCGGTACCCTTCGTGGCGACAGTACCCTGAAATCTCCCGCCGACCTCCTTGATTGTGATGGTCACGCCCTCGGCTTTGAACGTGCCGATCAAGCCGGCGGTGTTGACGGCGGGCTTGGGTTTGTCGCCAGCTTCCGACTTGGATTTCAGTTGCGCGGGCGACGCCGCGGTGAATCCCATCATGGCGACGATCAGTGCCATGAGGGGCGCGATGCATTGAATAGAAAGTCGGATTGGAGTGGTGTCGCTCATGCGACTGGTTTCGCCGTGTTTCATCGCGTGGATCCAGGAAAAGTCGTTCGTCATTTCAGTTCATTATCGACGGACAACGATCGGACGTTGAGGCCGGCATCCGGCGATTGCCCGGCGTTCATCAGCGTCCGTCGACAGGCTCATTCGATGGACGTTTGCTTGGTTTTCGCTTTGGCAATGACATCGGTGATCGACACGGGCCTGCCGCCTTGCCGTTTGCTTTCGTCCGCCGCTTCCATAAAAGCGTAGAGTTCGATTGTTTCGGCGTTGCTGACCGGCGCTTTGTGGGTATGGAAGAATTCAGCGATGCGTTCAACCAGGGGCGTGTAACCGGCGTAAGGACCGGCTTGTGCAATGCCTTTTGTGCCGAATACCATCGCGCCATAACCGTTTCGTCCCGGCGCGCGAATGCCGCGGAACGTGCCGATGTTGCCGTTCTTCCACACGCCGGTGACCAGTTCCCCGCTGTCGGTTTGCACGCGTGACACGGTTTGGCAGCCTGCGCCCATGATGGTGTAGAGCGTTTCGCAACCGTGGATGCCGTACCAGTAAAGGTCCGGATGATGCGGTTCGAGGCTGCACGGTCCCCAGGCGCTGACGCCGTACACCTTGCCCGTTTTTTCGTGCTCGCCGCGATAACCCAGGATACCCGGACTGAACCGCAACGATGAGCTACAGAACCAAGGCGTGTTGTGTTTCTTACCCAATTCGGCGATCGCCAACACATCAGTCAGCGAACCGGCGAGCGGTTTGTCGATGAACACCGGTTTGCCGGCTTTGAATACGGGCACGACTTGTTTGAGATGCGGCCGACCGTCGACGCTTTCAAGCAACACGACGTCGACGTTCTCAAGCATCGCAGGAATGGAGTCGTAAATCTTCACCCCCATGCCTTTGAGTTGCTCGGTGAATTTTTCGACGCGGTTGGCGCTGGAAGGGATGTCTGCACTGCCGCCGGGATAGCCGGCCACAACCTGCACCTTGGCCATGTAGCCGGTGTTCTTCGGGTTGTTCAGCGCCTTGGTGAACGCGGTGACGTGTGACGTGTCGAGACCGATCATGCCGGCGCGAAGTACTTTGAGGTTCTTCGTGTCCTCGGCGAGTGCGGTGGTCGTGCTGAACTGAAGCAGGGCGGCAAAGGAAACGGCAACGGCAAAACGGCGCAAGATCATCGGCGGTCTCCTGGAATCGATGGCCCGGTGATATCGGTTACATCCGGTTGCATCCGGGGGCGTGTGAAACAGCCATGATATCACGGGGCGGGCAGATCGATGTCTAAGCGTTTGACCGCTTCGGCGCGGAGAATGAGGATCGCCAGCCGATCACGCCAGCGGCGCTCATCGCTGTGTTTACGGTCGGCGAGTTTGAGCGTGACGAGCATGTGGTCACCGGCTTCAATGGATTTTTGCGCCTGATCGGCTTTGTTCATGGCGTGGTAACAGATTGCCATGAGGTAATGTGCGGTCGCCAGTTGTTCAGCGTCCTTGATCAGCAGGACATCGTTGAATCGGAGGAACGCCTGCCGGGCGTTGCCTTGCCGAAGTTCAAACATGCCATGGGTGATCTGCTTCCAGACTTCGTCGCCGGACTGCACGCGTTCGAGCCGGCGTAACAGTTGCGCGGTTTTTTCTCGCTCACGGTCGGTGAGGGAATCAGGACGAAGCAGACAGATGCGAGCGATGGACGCCATCTCGTTGCCGTGGATCGCCGGCTGATTCAACAGATGTCGGCAGTGTCGGCGGTAGCGTTCCAGGTCGCCTACTTTCAGGTGCAGAGCTGCGCCGCGGAGCCAGTCGTTGGTCGTGGATGATTTGTGTTCGACCACGCGCGCGTAACTGTCGGCTGCTTCGGTCCACCGCCGGCGCTTGGCGAAGTAAGTGCCGGCCTGGCGGAGAATCGTCGGCGGATCGGGATCCATCGTGGCGGCGACGGCGAAGGCTTGTTTGGCGCCGGCCCAGTCTTCCTGACGGGCACTGAACTGGCCGCGCAGCATGTGGTAGGTCGCGCCGGCGCGATTGGCCCATTCCGGCCGCGCGGTTTCCTTGTAGACGCCGACCAATTGCTCCGCCGCGCTGAGCGTTCGGTTGGTGACCGGTGCATCATTACGCAAGGACTTGGCCATCGTTTTACGCAGCAGCGGCTCGGCATCCTTGTACCGCTTGAGCCCGCGGTAGGTGACGCCCAGCAACTGTTCGGCTTCATCGATGCGACCGTCGTTCCGCCGAAGCAAGCGCGAATACACTTTCAACGCCTTTTCGAGCAGGGGCAGCGCGTCTTTGAATTTGTCCTGTTCCACCAGCGTGCGCGCCAGGAAAGTATCGGCGTCAGCGACGATCACACTGTCGCCGGTGATCTGTTTGGCGAGCGCCGCCACGGTCAGCCGCGCCAGGTGCTCGGCTTCCCCGGCTTTGCCCGCTTGCAGGAAACAGTTGGCCGCCTGTTTCATCGCGTCCATGCGTTCGAGCTTACCTGCGGGGTTGTCGGGCGCGGCCTGGGCGATGGTCTTCCATGTCTGGGCGGCGATGTCGAACTTGCCCTGCGCGTATTGCGCCTGGGCGGTGATGCGATGAGCGCCGCGGGTGGCGGCATCGGTGGCGCCGGCAGCGGTGGCGTAAAATTCGGCTGCGTGCGCGGCGTGGCGCTCGGCGCGGGCGAACAGTTCAAGGTGCAGGTACGACCGCGCCAGCGTTAAG
>JANQKH010000569.1 GCA_028281215.1 Phycisphaeraceae bacterium
TCGCCGCGGCGCGTGGCTGGTCGCTGAGAGGGTTGGCCCGATCCGAATCAGCGTTTGAATCGGGGGCTGAAACAGCGAACAGGCGCCATCAGGGGCGAAAGTCCGGCATTCTAACGATTGATTGTGGAGGGAATTCGCGAGGACGTTCCGACGTGGGGCCGCGCGACCGATACCTATTGTAGCGGCGATTCGCGCCAAAGCGATGGTGCGTGCCGGATTGGCGAATCTGCAATTCCGTCATCCCTGACGCCTTCGGCCTACAATATGCTTAGCTCCATCGAGGTGACCCATGCGAAAACGGCCATTCCATTCAATCCTGCCCGGCATATTGGCGGTCACGGTATTTGCCCTCGCATTGACGTTGCCGGTACATGCCGAGCAATCTAAAGACAGCCGTTTCGGTGTGGTCAAGTGCGCCAATCTGATTCACGGCAAAGCCGGCAAGTCTTCCAAGTGTTTCTCCGCCGAGTTCATGACGCAGATTCAGCGCGATGCCAACATCAAAACCACGCGCAAGTTCGACCTGGTCAAACTCGATTCCACCGATGTGTTCGATTACCCCTTCGCGGTGATGAGCGGTGAAGGCGCGTTCACGCTCACCGACGCCCAGCGCGAAAACTTGTTCAGCTACCTCACTCGCGGCGGATTCCTCGTGGCGTCGCCCGGTTGCTCGGATGAAAACTGGTCCCGCAGTTTCCTGCGCGAGATCAAAACGATCTTCCCCGACAACGACGTGAAGAAACTGGAAATGTCACACGAGGTGTTTCACACGGTGTACGACATCAAAAGCCTCAACGCCAAAAGGCGCAACGCGACGTATCTGAGCGGCCTGGAGATCGACGGTCGCATTGTGATGATTTTTTCACGTGACGGCTTGAACGACACCGGCAACGCCGGCGGCAACTGCTGTTGCTGCGGCGGCAACGAAATCAAAAACGCCAAACAGGTCAACGTCAACCTGCTGGCGTATGCGTTGACGCATTAGGGTTTAAGGTTAGATTGACGGTTCCGGGTCCATGTCCTACGAGTTGTTCACCGATGCGATTGATTGCTCTGAATTGCGACCAATGCGGCGCTCCGCTTGAAGTGCCAAAGTCTGCGAACTACGTCACGTGTTCGTATTGCGAAGCACAGCTCAGCGTACAGCAGGAAGGCGGCGCGATCTTCACGCAGAAAGTCGATGACATCGATGCCCGCACCAGGCAGATCGCCGAGGATGTTCAAGCGATCCGCGCCCACAATGAAATCGAGCAACTCGACCGCGATTGGATGACGCAGCGCGTCCAATACCAGGTTCGTGGGAAGGATGGCGAACTGAGCGTGCCCACCCAGGCGGGCGCGATGATCGGTGCGGTCATGGCGGCGGGATTCGGCGTGGTTTGGATCGTGATGGCGATGAGCATGGGCGCGCCGGCGTTTTTCCCGATCTTCGGGGTGTTTTTCATTGCCGTCGCACTGATTGGTGGTTTCAGCGTCGCGTCGAAAGCCAAAGGATTCGAGCGGCGCCAGCACGAATACAGGAACCGTCGGCGATCACTCCAGCGGAGGTTGTTGGATCGGGACTGAAGAATCAGCCGATTCCTTCATCGTTGAACGAGCTTCATGGCCGATAGGTTAAACTGACCGGGAATCGTCCATGACACCCAACAAACGGCACGGAGGTCGTTTCATGTTGCAAGGCAAGGCGGCGAACGGGTTTGCCCTACTGATCCTCACCCTCGGTCTGCTCACCTCGCGGGCGTCGGCGCAGTTTGACGTCGCGGCGTTGCGCATTGTGCGCACTGCCAACCTCGGGAAGACGCAGATCGGCATGGTCGCAGTGGATCTCGACAGTCGATACGAGCTGTTGCGGCACAACCCGGACACGCCGATGATCCCGGCGAGCAACCTCAAACTTCTCACCACGGCCGCGGCGCTGCACACGTTGGGCAAAGACTTCGCTTTTGAAACGAAACTGATTCACCTTGGTGGCGATGCGAATGCGGCTGAACTACTCGTGCTCGGCGACGGCGACCCAGCGTTCGGTGATGACTATGTCCTCCGCAAGTGGGGCGTGAAGGTCAAAGATGTCGAACAGTTTCTCAGTTTGTGGGTCGACGCCGTGCGCAAGGCCGGTATCAAACGGATCTCCAAACTGTTGGTTGATGATCGGATATTCGACCGCGAGTTCGTGCACGAATCCTGGCCGCGTGATCAGTTGAATCGCTGGTACTGCGCGCAGGTGTCTGGGTTGAACTTTCATACCAATTGCATCGATGTCTATCCCGAACCGACGTTGCCGGGTGACAGCCCGCGCATTCGGGTGATGCCGGATTCGCCGTTCCTGTCGACGTCGAACCTGGCGAAAACCGGGGCGGCGGACACGTTCTGGATCAGCCGCAAACTCGGTACGAATCAAATCGCCTTTCGCGGCAGTGTCAAACACCAGCGGACCAAGCCCGTGCACGTCACGGTGCACGATCCGGCGATTTATTTTTGCCGCGTGCTGGCGCATCGGTTGAACAAGGCCGGCGTGCGCGTTGATCAGATTGCCCACGTCGGCCCGACGCAGGACATCTCGCAGGGCAAAACGCTGCACGTGATCCGCACGCCGCTGTCGATCGCTCTGACGCGTTGCAACAAAAGGTCGCAGAACCTTTACGCCGAGGCATTGTTCAAGCGAATGGGACGCAAGTTGACCGGCACGCCCGGTAGCTTCCGGACCGGCGCCGCGGCGGTGCGTTTGTTCCTGCAAAAACACATCGGCACCGCGGCCGCCTCCGTGCGCAGCGCCGACGGCAGTGGCATGAGCCGTGACAACCGTGTCACCGCCCGCATCATGGTGCAAGTGCTGGAAGCAATGCATCGCGACAAGCAGGCGGGCAAATTATTCCGCCAGAGTATGGCCGTCGCCGGGCAGGACGGCACGGTCGCCAAACGCATGAAGCAGGTGAAGGCGCGGGTGTACGCGAAGACGGGCTACATCAACGGCGTCAGTTGCCTCAGCGGCTACATCGTGTTGCCGAAGAAAGGCGCTGCGTCCGCGAACACATCGTCCGCGCCGTCCGCCCTCGCCGATGCCGACGATGGCCGCGTCATCGCCTTCAGCTTCCTCTTCAACAACATCCGCCCGTCCCTCAGCGCCGTGATGAGCGTGCAGGACCAACTGGTGGCGATGATTGTGAAGGGGTATGGGAAGTGAGGAGGTTAAGTTGGAAGTGGGAAGTTTGAAGTTGGAAGTTGGAAGTTGGAATGACGAACACAGGCCTTCGTCCCCCGTTACACTTCCTTGCGATTTCATTTAGTACGCGAGGCGTCGGCTCAAAGCGACTGAAGCCGCTTTGCCTGGTTGCCCGATGATGGCTTCAACGTGATTAATCTCTGGTTCATCTTTGCGTATGTGCTGATGATTGGCGCGTGCATCGGTAGTTTTCTCAACGTTGTGGTCTATCGCATGCCGCTAGGCATGAGCCTGTGGCATCCGCCTTCGACGTGTCCGGGTTGTGACCAGCGCATCAAGTGGTACGACAACATTCCGGTGCTTGGTTGGATCATGCTCGCGGGCAAGTGCCGCAACTGCAAGACGAAAATCAGCGTGCAATACCCGCTGGTCGAAGCGTTCACGGCCTTGCTGCTCGGCGGTGTGTTCGCCGCGTTTTACTGGGGCGGCTGGCGTCCCGGTTTTGGCACCGAAGACATTTACTTCTTCGGTGTCGGCACAACCTGGCTAGCGCTGATCGTTCACCTCGTCCTTGCGGCCGCCTTGCTCGCCGCCACGTTGATCGACGCCCGGCACTTCATCATTCCCCTGGCGATTCCCTATTTCGCGCTGGTGGTCGGTGTCGTGCTGCTTGTGCTGTCGGAACTGTTCTACCGCGACTCGGTGCTCAACGACATTCTCGCGCCCCCGGCGTGTGGTGCGCCGATCGAATGGAATCACGGCATTGGGCCGGCGGTGGTGGACGGCGGGTGGTTCGGTGTCGCGGTTGGCGGTGTGGTCGGCCTGCTCATTGCCAACGGGTTGTTGTGGTTCGGCAAACTGCCGCGCGGCTTCGCAGACGAAAACGAATACTGCCCCGCCTGCACACACCACTGGGGCCCGGATTTTGAAGGCGACAAGTGCCCTCAATGCGGCTGGGAGATCCCCGACTTCGAAGGCCCGGCCAAAGGCGGTTTCGCCGCGAAACTCGGAGCCGATGGCGGTGAGAAAAAGAAAGACGCCAAAGATCCTAAAGCGCCCAAGTCACTTCGATTTTCCAAGGATGAGCCACCGGAGAAACCGCCGGTCAAACCCACGGCGAAGGGCAACGATGATGACGATGATGGCGGCGGTGACGAAGTGATGTGGGTTCAACATCCGCACGCCCGGCGTGAGGCGCTCAAGGAGTGTCTCTTTTTGCTGTTTCCGGTCCTGGGTATGGTTGCCGGCGCGATGGTGATGCCGAAGTTGATGCCGGCCGCACCGCCCACCGGTGGCGGTTATCCGTATCCCGCATGGGTGCATGTGCTGGCGGGGATGGCGTTGGGGTTCCTCGTCGGCGGCGGTGTCGTCTGGGGCACGCGTATTCTCGGCACGCTCGGTTTCGGCAAGGAGGCGATGGGGCTGGGCGATGTTCATCTGATGGCGGCGGTGGGTGCGATTCTGGGTCCGGGAGACGCGGTGGTCGCGTTTTTCATCGCGCCATTTTTCGGCCTCGCGTTTGTGGCGATCGGC
>JANQKH010000366.1 GCA_028281215.1 Phycisphaeraceae bacterium
GGACGCCTCCATGCGTCAGGGACGGGTTCGTCGAAGATTATAACCCGCGACGACACGCGATGCGAAAGGAAAGACACAACTGAACGATCTCGCCTTTTACGGCAGTTTGATCTCGTCATCACCTTGAACGATTAATCGCAATCCTCACCCGCACCCTCCTCCTAGAAACTTCACGCTTCACCATCTTCCAACGACGTATATTCCCACTGCTCCAACGGCTGATACGCCAAGGAATCCAGTTCCAACCCACAGCCGAACGGGCTGTCGATCACGCTGTCGATCTTCACGGCCCCGCCTTCAACTGCGAGCGTGGCGAAGCCGGCATCGTGGCGTCGATAGAGATCGCTGTGCTGTTCCAGCACCGCATCCTGTACGTGATCGCCATACATGCTCAAGCCGCGGAAATAGTGATGCCCGTTACGTTCGACATGCATGAGACCAAGATTTGCGGCGACGGTGAGGTCTTCCAGCAGAGCGATCGGGCCGACATTCGCCAGATCTTCACCGCTGAGAATGAACGGCTGATCGGGTTGCGATCGTCGCCGCTGTTCCAACAAACACGCGTTGGTCACGCCTTTGAATACACCCTTGCAATTCTTATGACTCGTGCCGGCGTAACCGAGTCGAAGCGCCTTGGCCGCGCTGTCAATCGAACCGTCTGATTCATCGATGATAATCGCCGGCCGATCCGACCACACCTGCAACGCCTGGCCAAGTTCGTCGCCAAGGGCGATGTCGCGATGGAACGGTTGTTCGACAAACAACAAGCCGCGCAGGAAGGGAGCGATCGACGGTTCGTTCACGAGCGTGGACCATACTTGCCGGAATGGTTCGACCTGTTCGTACTGTTCGTTACCATCGAGCGAAAATGCGAACGTATCGGTGCGAGCCGTGATGATGGACGCCAGTTGTCGCATGCGATCGATGTCCCGTTGCACATCGCCGCACAGTTTGATTTTGAAATGCGTGAGGCCGTAGGCGTCGATGCAGGCTTCAAGTGATTGAGGCAATCCGTCGTCGATGCGTTCGTTGGCCGGGATGTCGCCATCGGTCAACGGATCGACAAGCCCTACGGTGTGCCGCACATAGACCGATCGACACGCCTCGGCTGGTAGAAGGTCAACCACGGCATCGTGGACGAGTTCACTGTTCAGATCACCCATGCGTAAGCCGAGCGCGCCGTTTCGCAGCGCATCGCCAAATTTCGTTTGTGTCGCCCGGCAAAATGCGTCGATCACCGCGCGTTCCACAAGGCTCACGCCCAATCCCCACAGCAACGGTGGATAACCTCGGCCGTCACCCCACCGGTGTTGCATCGTGTAAAGCTGCTGCCACAAATCGAACGGCGTGTCCGACTCTTCAATCTCCACTGCCACGTCGCACGCGTGTTGAATGACGTCGATCATCTCCGCCAGGTCATCGCGCACGTGGCTGTCCGGGTTTTTCGTAAACCACTTCGGCGGCAGGCCGTCGGACGCGAGGCCGGCTTGGCGTTGGCCGTTGATGTTCGCCGTCACGCGCACGAACAGGTGTGGCAGCGCGGTCAGCGTCGCAATGCCATACTTGAACGGCATCCGTGTATGCATGTTCAGGACGTTCAGGTCAATCTTCTCGATACGAAACGACATGCGGGGAGGATACCGGGAAATCGAACATCCCGATGTCCTTATTGATTCTCTGAAGTTTTTCCAACGTTGATCTCAATGGTGAGCACAAAGGAATTGAGTAATTCACATTCCAGACTGCTCCAATACTTAAAACCCAATCCACCACGAACAACAAAGATCCCGATTTCCCAAGCATCAAGATGAGTTGTCAATATGAAAGCGTCCTTCAAATCAACCAACGCTGTCGCTTCCTCCTTCCAAGGCATCCCCCTGGCCTCCTTTGTGACAACATCAAACGTGATGCCTTTCGCAAGTGCAGTCTGGCGATCTTGTTCAAGTTGGGTTTCGAAATTCATTTGCTGAAAGTCCCGTACTCATCATCGCCGAGTTGGTGACTTGATCATATCCTCATACCCTAACGGCATGCCTACCCAAACACGCTTCTTCGCTGGCGTTCCTGTCTCCAGCACCACGCTGTTCCACCGCATGCGCTTTGCCGTCGGTGACTCAGCCGTGCTGATCGAACAGCAGGACGATGACAAAACACGCATCACCGCCATGGTGCGTGACATCGAGATGGACCGCGCGCGGGCGCTTAATCGATTCAATAACGTCACCTGTGCGGCAAGTTTCGCGCCGCAGGGTGGGCTATCCGGTGACCGTGACACCGCCCTCGCCCAAGGCGCCGCGGAGTGTCTTGTCCAGCGTGGCGTCAATCAAGTCATCGCGGACCGCACGCTGCCTTTCATTTTTGCGTGGCATCTCGAACAGCGCGGCATTGTCATCGAATACGACGCCAATCTCGGCGTGCTCGAACGACGCGTCAAGTCGGACCAAGAAATCGAACACCTGCGCAAAGCGCAAGCGATGACGGAAAAAGTGATGCAGTTCGCATGCGAAACCATCGCCCGCGCAACACCTGACCCTGACGGCGTGTTGCTGCATGAACGTGAGCCGCTCACCTCGCAACGCGTACGCCGGATGATCAGCATTTTCCTGATGGAGCGAGGCTTTTCCAATCTGCATGATTCAATTGTCGCGACGCTACCCGAGGTCGCTGATTGCCATCACTTCGGCGATGGGCCACTACGAACCGAGTTGCCGGTCATCGTTGACATCTTTCCGCGCGACGATGAAACTCGCTACTGGGGCGACTGCACGCGCACTGTCGTCCATGGCGAACCGACCGATGCCGTTCGCCACATGCAAGAAGCCGTCGTCGAAGCAAAAGCTGCTGCGACGGCGGCGCTCAAACCCGGCACGACCGGCGAAGCGGTTCACCTCGCCACCATCGACGCCATCACCGGCGCGGGTTACACGATGCGGCAAGGCGATCAGGCCAGCGCGCCTCCGCTCGAAGAACAAAAAGAAGATCCCCCCGTCATGCGACACGGAACAGGGCACGGCATCGGACTCGACGTTCACGAACCCATCCTCCTCGACCACGGCGGCGGGGAAATCCTCGCCGGCGAAGTCTTCACCGTCGAACCCGGCCTTTACAGCCGAACCCACGGCGGCGTCCGCGTTGAAGACATGGTTGCTGTTACGCCCGACGGGCCGGTCAACCTGAATACTTTGCACGAAGGTCTGGATTGGACGTAGAAACGGCGATCGGTATTACAATGCCTGGCGCACCCGCGTCCAAACTAAACAAACCCTCACGGAGATCGTCATGAAGAAGTTTCGCACTCTCTTTACCGCCCTGCTCATCGTCGCCGGCAGCGCGTTGACCGCGTCGGCCGACCATCACAAATACCCGAAGGACAAGGACGGCAACCTCATCCTCTTCGACGGCAAGACCCACAACGGCTGGCGCGGTTACAAGAAAGACAAAGCACCCGATTCGTGGAAAATCATCGACGGCGCCCTGCACCTCAAGGGGAAAGGCGGCGACATCATGACCACCGGGAAGTTCGACTACTTCGAACTGCACTTGGAATGGATGACGCCCAATGGGGGCAATAGTGGCATCATGTACCGCGTGGCCGAAACCAAGGGCGCGTCCTACTTCACCGGGCCGGAAATTCAGGTCATCGGCAACATGAATCCCAAAAGCAAAACCTCCGCCGGTTCCTGCTACGCACTCTACGCGCCGACCAAGAACGTTCTCAAGAAAAACGGCGAATGGAACAGCGTCAAAATCATTATCAAGAAAGGCAAAGAAGGCGACGACGTCGAACACTGGATGAACGGCGAAAAAATCTGCTCCTACACAATCGGCAGCGACGACTGGAACAAGCGCGTCGCCGCCAGCAAATTCAAGAAGTGGCCGCAGTTTGGCAAGATCAAGAAAGGCCACATCGTCCTGCAGGACCACGGGAACGAAGTGGCGTACCGCAAAATCAAGTTGAAAGTGTTGAAGTGATCGTTCAATACGTGTAACGCGGCCACCGTAGGTCCGGTACCGCCCGGACCTGCCTCACTGTATGGGAACGGAATTCAAAACGCCGCTAAGATGTTGTTGTTGAATCAGCCACCGGCTGATCGGCGTTTACGGTCATATCCGCTCAAGCGCCTCCAGCAAGGCCTTCTGCGTTGAGTCGTCCGTCCGTTTCTGACTTTTTTCCTGAATTTGCAGTTCGGCCGCCTTGTGTTTGCCGACGCGCCACTCAACTTTATTGATTTGGGACCGATTCACAATCAGCGCGAAGCAGTAACTTGCCGCGATGTCTTCTTCAGTCCCGTCTTCTGGCCGTTCTCGTGAAATTCGGCACTTGAGCGTGCCCTTTTTCAACTCAGGTTGTTGAAATAACACTCTGTAAGAGATCGACCCTTCGTAATGGGGCAGCAACACCAGCGCCTGCTTGGAAAAATCCACCTTTGATCTTTCGATCACGGCATCGAGTTCCTGTTTCAGGGCCTCTTTTGGCTTGTAAACCGGATTGCCTTTGGCGCCCACAACAAGACGTTTCACGTCATCTTTGGATCGAATGACGACTGGTTTATTCGCCAAATACTGGCCGACCTGATCGGCAATGGCGATGACTTGAAAGGGACTTTGCTTTTTGGGTGTTTTGGGGGCATTCTCTGCGATAGCCGTGAGCGACAGCATGGGCATCAATGCACAGAAAACAATCAATCGCAATGACATACGAATCTCCAAATAAAAAGAAACAAGGACCGAACCACTCCTATTGACGTTTGATCGTCGCCGGCGTTCAAGCGCATTCCCAAAAAGTGTATCGCACGATTCTGTCCAGGTCGCGTACCACGAACACAGGTTGAGACGCTGCTCACTTATCCGGAACAAATTCCCTTCACACGCGTCAAACGGGCAGTGATTCAAAATGTTTTCGCCGTCCGCAAGGACGTCAAAATGCGAGGCGGCCGGTTTATCGGCAGTCGGACTGAGTAACCTGCCCATCATTTTGCATCCCCGTGACATATACGTCGCACACGTCACTGACGATGGTTCTGATATGCCCAACAAAGGAGCAATGTCATGACACAGATGACCTCTCAAAGAACTCTTGCCGGCACTGCATTCCTGCTTTTGCTGGTTGCCGCTCCCTTTGTGATGGCGCAGCCTGTGCCCGGAGCCGAGCGGATTCAATCCCCGCAGCGGGATGAAGACGTGATTCTCAACCAGGCGAAACAGGCGTATGCGAAGCAGGTTGCCGAAATTGAACGATCGAATGCGCGCATGATCGAAGAGGCATTGAACAAAGCGCAACGAAAGGCTCAAAACGCCAGGGAAAAACAATTGAAACCCGCGCGGGCAAAGCTTCTGGACGCTTACGACGCCGCGATCCAACGAGCCATCAAGGCGGAGAATATGGAACGGGTCAGCCGTCTGAAAGCCGAGAAGCAGACCATCGAGGCCCAATGGAAACCCGCAGCGGCCGTCGATCTGCGTCAGTTCAAGGACAAGAAATTTTACAAGTGCGTGCTCGGCACCTACGGCCGATACGCCCGCAAGACCCCGTACCCGGTTGTCAATCTGTCCGTTCCGAATCGCGACCTTTGGTCCAAAACCGTTCAAGCGAAGCTGCAAGGCAAGATCGAATTCCACGAGATCAACTACCGAGGTCATGCGAAACTGATCGTGCCTGAAGACGGCGTCTACATACTGGATATCCCCGGCCGCGGCACAGGTTTCGAAATCAACGGCGTCACTTTGAAACGCGGAGAGATGGTGCTTCGAAAAGGCATGTACCAGGTGGAGATCACCACCGGCACGCACGGCCAACCTTACCTGCCGGACAGTTTCGTCCGCATCCTTCGCAACGGAACCGATCAGGAATTGCCGCTGGTCAACACCGGCGCTGACATCAAAAAGTTTCTTTCAAGCAAGATTGACCACCAAGCCGTGATAGAAGTGTCGGGGTATCGCCCGGAGATGGTTGATGCGACGTTGCCGGGGTTGGCGCCGGCGAGTCGGCCATAGTATTACCGCGACCTGAGAAGAGCAGGTCCGGTGGGGCGGACGTCTCGCCGCCTCGCCTGTTGTTGGGCCACAGGATGACAGGCGAGACGCCCGTCCCACCGATTGAACTTGACGCACAGGGCTGTTGATCACACGTCACTAGGCCGGGGAATTTGATTTTACGGCGTTCCGTGCCTTCGTCTGCGATATCGAAAAATCGCTGTAACCCTTCTCCGCCAACGGCATCTAACACACACGATTGACGAGTTTGCAGCCCCGCTGACGGCTCGCCACCCCACCCCCTGCACGGCACCCCTCAGAAAGGACACTCCCTATGGGTTACGACATTCAGAACAAAGTTGCCCTCGTCACCGGCGCGAATCGCGGCATTGGCAAAGCGATTGTTGAATCGCTGATCGAAAACGGCGCGGCCAAGGTTTACGCCGCGGTGCGTGACACGGCGTCCGCGCAACCGCTGATCGATGCACATGGCGACAAGGTGACAGCCATCGAAATCGACCTATCGAAACCGGAAACGATCACCGCGGCCGCCCAACAAGCCAACGACGTGGATGTTGTGATCAACAACGCCGGCGTCCTGCGCAACGCCTCGCCGCTGGCGGACGACGCGATCGAGCATTTCCAGTTTGAGATCGACGTCAACGTGTTCGGCCTGATCCGTGTGGCCCAAGCGTTCGCACCGGTGCTCAAGGCGAACGGCGGCGGCGCATTTGTGCAGCTCAATTCCGTCGCGTCCGTGAAAAACTTCGCCGACTTCGCCAC
>JANQKH010000373.1 GCA_028281215.1 Phycisphaeraceae bacterium
CGGCCTGACTCACCGTCCACGGATACCTCGCGTAGAATGTCGCCGACCTGAACTTGAATGTTGCCATTTCGGTCCGGTTTGCCGTGTCCATCGAAGAACAACGACATGCCGGAATCGTTCACATCGAAACCGAACGCGTTGTTCAGTTGGGCGCCGTATGGTTCATGCTGCAACTGGACCCAGTTGTCAACGTAGTCGTGATTGATGGACTCAATGTTGTAAAGGAAATAGGTGTGTCCCGCGAAGTCGAAGTAGACTTCGATGGATTCGCTGCGGGCGATGGCTTCGGCGCGGGCCCATTCGAGGTCCGCGGCGAGCCGACGTGCGGTTGCCTCCGCTTTGTACCGTTGCGTGCCGGAGTTCACCCGTGGGACAGCGATGGCGACCATCACCGCCAAAACCGACAGCACCATCACCAGGTCAATGAGCGTGAACCCATGTCCCTGATGATGGTGCGGTCTCGTGGCGCGTAAGGTTTGCACTTTCTCCTGCTCCTCCGCCACCGTCATGTCAAACTGAGGTTTCCCGCAAAAAGAGCCCGGGCAGGCGTCAGCCGACCCGTGGCTCCTGGTGTGCGTTTCCAAGGTGCAACCTTCGTCGGATTAGAAATCCTTGAAAGCCGTGCCGTCTTCGGCCACTTCGGTGGCCAGAAGGTTGGCTTTGATTTCACCGGTCGTGGCTTTGTACCACCAGCCTGAGGCGCCGGTGCCTTCGGCCACGGTGTCGCCATCGGCGAACGTGGCGTTACCGGCTTTGGTGCCCACGGGCATCGGGGGAATCTTGCGGATGTACGGACCGAAGATGAAGCCGCCGGCCTTGCCGGTACCGTCGTCGACCGAACCGTCCGCCTTGGTCAACTTGGTCAATTGGTCCGACACGGTGGCGAACGCCGGGAAACTGCCGTTGTGCTCAGCGGCGTAGAGGTCAATGGCGTTGCGAAGCACGGCGAGGTCGCCTTTGAGTGCGCTTTCGCTGGCGCCGGCGGTGCCGCGGCTCATACGCGGGATCGCAATCGCGCCGATGATGCCGATAATCACCACGACGATAACCAGTTCGATCAGGCTGAAGCCTCGTTTGCGGTTCAATGTGCTGTTCATTCCAACTGCCTCCATCTCCGTTAAAGGGTTGTGTTCTCGAAAACGCTACCCCCTGTGTAGCGGACCCCTCTGCTACAGGAGATGCCGATCAACTCACTTGGCATCCTTGTCCTTGTTCTTCTTCGGTATTTCAGGCTTGGCGATCTGCAAGACGGCCTGTTTTCCGTCCTTTTCGAAGACAGCCGTGCGGATTGTGATGGTTGTAAGGGTCCAGCCGTTGATCGTCTTGTTTATCGGCCAACGTTCGCCTTCCACGATGGCCGCGCCGCTTTCGCCCACACCCAGCACTGCGGTCAACCGATGGCTCTCGATGAAATTCTGAACGGGATCGAGGGTAGCCTGCCGGGTCTCGCCCTGCTTGCCGTGCCGTTTGATTTCGATCTTGGGTTGAATCCAACTTTTGTCAGGCTCAAACGCGTTGCGCACGGCGGAAAGATTGAACTGTTCCGACTGTTGCAGTTGTTCCAGCCGACGCGCCAGCACGACGCCTTGCTCATTCGCGTGCGGCGCCGTTGGTTGTTGGACCAATGGCGTTGCCGATGAGGTGGGGGCGACTGATGTGTCGGCACCCGCCTTTCGCGGACCGGCGCTTTCCTGAAGGAAGACACGGTCCACCACCAGCGCGAGCATCGCCACGCCGAGCACGACCACAATGGTTTTTCGTTGCTTGTTCATCGCAGCGTAAGCAAACGATTCAAGCTGCGGACGGGCAACGTCCGTTCGGGATTATTTGAGATTTTCCCCGCCCGCCGGCGATGCGAACCATGCCAGGCTGAACGCGAACTCCGCTTCGTCGTCGTCGTCCGCAGGGTCGCCGGAAACCGACCAGGATGCGACACCAACATCTTTGAATTCGACATGGAGCTGGTGCATGAACGCCACCACGTGGGTGAACCGGCCGGACCCACTCAATCGAATGGGCACAGTGCTGTAATGCTTGCCGGGCTCGGGTGTGCCAGGTTGGACTTGATTAATCTTCAAGTGATGTTGCTCGGCCAGCGCGGCCAATGCGGCGATGCGCTTGTTGATGGCGGAGGTCGGCAACAGGCGTAACGGGCTGGCGTGAAGTTGGCCCTCCACAGTCGCCAGGTCGCGCTTCAAGCCGGTGAGTTGGTTGACCAGTTGGGTGGCGTCCGCTTCCTTGTTCTGCAAACTGCGCCGCGCCTGCTCGGCTTCGACCTGTCGGGCGAACTGTGGATGAATGCCGATCCAGTACACCAGTGCGGTCACCACCAGGCAAACCCCGATACCGGCACCGTTGATCTGCCATTGATTGGTTTTATCGTTCATGGCGTCGTCCCCCCTTCGCGCAGATGGCAGATGACCTGAAACTGAATGGCGTCGCCCTTGCGAAACTCCACACGCTGCGCGTCCTGCAGCACCACCTTTTCAAATAGTTTGGTCTGTTCCAGTTCAAGAACGAATGCAGACAACGCCGCCTGAGCCTGCGCCAAACCGCGCACGTCAAGCCGCAACTGTTTGCCGGCCTTCGCGCCCGGTGACGCGTTGGTTGCAACCTGGACGGGCCCACCGCCGACACGCGGCACGGTCGGAGCCGCGGTTGCTCCCGTCGGCGTCATCGGCGTGAGACTACACGACGATAGAACCACCCGGTCATTGAGCCGACTCGTCAGCAACGCCAGCAGCACGCTCCAGTCCGCCTGGTTATCTACCGCCTGACTGGCTTGAAGTGTCAACCGCGATTCAATCAACAACGGTGCAACTTCACTGATCTGTTTACGCGTCGCTTCGATGTCGGATTCGACCCGGGCAATGTCCTGATCCACGTTATGCACGGCCGTGCCCGCAAGCGCCTGAAAAATCACCACGAGCACAACCAGCAAGGCACTGTAAATGCAGGTCGCGGTCACCCATCGTTTGATCAGCGTTTGTCGACGACGCGAAATCCGCCGCGGTGCGGGCACCAGGTTGATCGCAATCGTGCTCATAGCTCCCCTCCTTCGCCGTCGTACATCGCCAGGCCGACCGCCGTCACCAGGCTCGGATCATTCGCGCCGCGATGGCAGGCGTTCGCACAATCGACCAAGCGCATGGGCGAAGCGACGGTTGCGGTGATGTCGATGCACTGTTCGACAAACGCATCCAACCCTGTCACACCCGCCCCACCGCCGACCAAGATGACCTGCGCCGCTTCACCGTTGAATTCCTCTTCCGCGTACGCCAGTGACATGCGCAACTCTTCGATGAGTCCGGAAAAGAACTTGCGCATCACAACGCGGACATTCGCGAATGGATCGTTGCCGGACGCACCGGCCTGTCGACGTTCGGTATCAATGGCATCGGCGTCGCCTACATCATCGTTGTTCCTGGACGTTGCGGAAATGCCGGCCGAACGCAACACGTAGTCGATATCGTCCGAGTCGAGATCAAACCCGTTCATCAACTGTTCTTTGAGCTTGGCCATGCCATACTCACCGAGCGTGCGGCCGTAGACGACCACCGAACGCCAGAGCACGGTGATGCGCGCCGCCTGTTCGCCCAGGTCGACCATGCCCACCACCGGTGCGGTTTCAGCGCCCATACTTGAAGCCATCAAGCTCGCCGCCGCGCGGATCGAAGCCATCCATTCCACATCCAATGCCTGCACCGAAAGGCCGCCGTCCTCGAAGAGGTCCATGACCGGCGCGGCAGCCTCGTGTGGGCATCCCACTGCCATCACCGTGGCCTGCTTCTTGGACGCGCGCGAGTTGCTTGGCAATTCCCATGACGCAGCTTCCAATTGCTGGGGATCACAGCCGTGCGTTCGACCCAGTTCCATGCGCACGATCTGCTCACGCGGCGCACCGGAATCGACCGGCGGAACGGGAAACACACTACTGACCAGTTGCGAAGTTGGCGCGCCGAGTACGATGTCACTGCTCGTGAATCCACGTCGATAGAGCACGGACGCGAATCCATCGATCTCAGTTGGTGACAACGGACCGTCTTTCTCGCGACGGGGCATGACCGCCGTCGCCGCCAGTTGCCGCCGACCGCCTTGCCGCAACAGTTGCACAGCCTTCACAGACGTACTGCCCACATCGACCCCGATGGGCGTTCTGGTTGTCGGTTGGACTGCTAGTTTCATCGCCTCTCCATCTGCTGTTCGCCGCTTGTGCGACGACAATTTCATCACATTGCATTGGCCATCAGATCAAACACCGGCATGAACAGACTGATCGCCACAAAGCCGATCACCACACCGAGAATCACGAGAATGACCGGCTCAATGATGTTGGTCAGCGTGCGCACGACCACATCGTTTTCTTCATCAAGCACATCCGCCAGACTGAGCAACAACGGCCCGATCTGCCCGCTCTCTTCGCCGCTGCGCATCGCTTCGTATACGGTGGGGTTGACCAAACGTTCATCGGCAAAGGCGCTGCTCATCGGCTGACCACGCGATACCGCGTGTTTCGCGTTGTCCAGCATCGCCTGATACTGTGTGTTCGACGACGACTGCGCGACCAGTTCCAACACTTCTAACAATGGAAGATAGCTTTCACGAAGCGTGCCGATCAGCCGGGCGATGCGCGCGGTGGCGAAGTTGCGCACGATCTTGCCGAGCCCCGGCGCGCGCAACACCAGTTTGTCGACGACCTTCTTACCGGCAGCGCTTTTGGCCCACATCACTATCGCGACGAACATGGCAACGACGCCGGCCAGCGCCGCCCACCAGTATTCACGCAGCCAATCACCGGAGTCCATCAACATCGCAGTGGTCGGCGGCAGCGGCACTTCGAGGTCTTCAAAGAGTGTTCCGAATCGCGGCAGCACGACCACGAGCATCAGGATCGCCACGCCGAACGCGACCACCATCAACAGCGCCGGATAGACCATCGCCCCGGCGACCTTATTGCGAATGCCAAGTTGCTTGCGCGTCAGCGTACCGATGCGTTCAAGCATGTAGGGCAGTTTGCCCGAGGTTTCGCCGGCGTCGATCAGGTTCCGGGTAACGGCGTCGAAATATTCCGGATGCGAGTCCATCGCTATCGCGAGAGAGTCGCCTTCTTCAACGCGTAGGCGCACCTGGGCGATGACCTGCCGGACGTTCAAGTCACGGGTCTGCCGCTCGACCGCTTCCAGCGATTGAACGATCGGCGTGCCGGTTTTGATCATGAGGAACAATTGCTGGCAGAAGTTCGCCAGCACTTTGAGCCTGCCGGTTTTTCCTTTTCGGCGCCAGCTTCGCTTGCCCGGCTTCACCGCGCCGGCCGCGGAAGACGCTTCGTCAATCTGCGTGACGAACAAACCGCGCTGCCGCAACGACTCGCGCGCGTCGTCGGCATCGGCGGCGTCGATTGTGTCGCTGACCAACTTTCCCGCCGCATCCCACGCTTGGTAGGCCAGTCTCATGCGACCTCCCTTCGCGGTTCATCCGTGTGAGCTGGTGGCGCAGTTGACGGCACGGTCGCCGCGTCGATTTCCAGTTCCTCGTTGCGCGTCACGCGTAATGATTCTTCCAGGTTTGTGCGGCCGGAGAGGGCAACCGCGACACCCTCTTCGCGCAATGTCAGGTTGCCGCGCTCACGGAGCACGCTGCGGATTTCATGCGTCGGTGCAGATCGATGGATCAACTGCCGAATGCGCGGCGTGACTTCCATCAGTTCATACAAACCCGCCCGACCTTTGAAACCGCTGTTGTGACATTGGGCGCAACCAACGCCCTTCCGGAACGGTTTACCCGCTGAATCGGCAAGGTCGGCGTCGACCAGTACAAAGTTGTCGGGGTAGTACTTCGTCGCGCAAGACTCGCAAATCGTGCGACACAGACGCTGTGCCACCACACCATTGAGCGCGCTGCTAAGCAGGTAGGGCTCAATGTGCATGTCAAGCAAACGGGCGATCGCACCCGGCGCGTCGTTGGTGTGCAACGTCGCCAGCACCAGGTGACCTGTCAACGCCGCCTGCACCGCCACGGCCGCGGTTTCCTGGTCACGAATCTCACCAACCATGATGATGTCCGGATCCTGTCGCAGAATACTGCGCAGCGCGCGGGCGAAAGTCATCCCGATCGATTCCTGCACGTTGATCTGATTGATCATCTCGAGCTGGTATTCAACCGGATCTTCCACGGTCACGATGTTGCGTTCCGGGCTGCGCAGCAGATCGAGCGCCGAGTAAAGCGTGGTGGTCTTGCCGCTGCCCGTCGGACCGGTCACCAACACCAGCCCGTGCGGTTGTTTGAGGATGCGTTGAAAAGCTTCCAATGTGTCAGTGCGGAAACCGAGATCCTCCATGCGCACGTGAAGGTTTGCCTTGTCGAGAATTCGAATGACTAACTTTTCACCGAGCAGGGTCGGCATGCTGGATACGCGCAGATCAATGTCACGGCCTTCGGCGACAATGCGCACGCGGCCTTCCTGAGGCAGCCGTTTTTCAGCGATGTCCATCCGACCGATGACTTTGACGCGCGACACAATCGCCGAGTGCATCCCGGGCGGGGGTTTCATCAGGTCACGCAGCATGCCGTCGATGCGATACCGAATGCGCGTGCCGCGGCTGCTGGGTTCAATGTGAATGTCACTGGCGCCGTCTTTGATCGAGGTTAACAGCGCGACGTTCACCAGGTTGATGATCGGGCTGCCATCGATCATCTGGTCGAGGTTGGTGGCCGGCCCTTCATCGACGGCTTCGGATTCCACGACTTCGACGTCCGACTCGACCAGCGAAGTCAAAAACGCGTCGACATCGACATCGCCGGCGGCGTATTTTTTCCGGAATTCCTCAATGTTCGCTTCGAGCGCGAGCACGGGTCGGATCTTGCAACCGGTGATCTTGCGCAGGCGATCAATGGTCGGCAGCGATTGCGGCTCCGCCATCGCCATCGTGATCGTGTCACGCACCCTGAACAGTGGCAGCACCTTGTACCGCGCGACATCCTCCTCGCCGATCAACGTCATCAGGGACGGGTCAATCAGTCCATGCCGCAACGTCACGCCCTTGACGCCCAGGCATGACGCCAACGCCTGCACGAGCGTGCCTTGTGAGATGACGCCCTGTTCGATGAGCATTTCGCCGAGTTTCTGACCAGAAGTGCGCTGATCACGCAGCGCCTGATCAAGTTGATCAGGCGACAACGCGCCGCCCTCCAGCAGCGCTTCACCGATGCGTTTTCTCGGCGAGGCCTTGCTCACAGGAAACTCCTGACCGCGGTATCCGCGTCCTGAAATTGTTCGAAGCTACCGTTCAGTTCCGTCAAGGCGAGCACTTCACGTAACGTCGTGTTCAAGCCGCACAACTTGAGCGACTGGCCGCTTTCCAGCAAACGATCATTCAGATCGAGCAACACTTCAAGACCGTTTGAGTCGATGAACGGCACCATCGAAACATCGACGACGATGCGGCCGTGACTTCGCCCGAACAACACCGACGCGCGGTCACGGAAACGCGCCGCGTCTTCCTGAATCAGTGGTCCGTGCGCACAGAGAACGGTCACCGCACCCTTCTTCTCTTCCGTGATGTCCAACGGCATGATGTCTTTTCCTCTCGGGGGGTGTGCATCGGCCGGAAACGTCAAAACCCCACCCACGGCAACAGATCACGCCGCCTTGGCGGGCAGGCTGAGTGTGAACGTGCTGCCTCGATTCAACTCCGATTCCACCGCGATGTCCCCGCCGTGCAGACGGATCACTTCGCGCGCCAGCGCCAGGCCCAAGCCTGTGCCAGTGATCGAACTGATGCGCCGGTCTTTGGCGCGGTAGAACTTCTCGAACACGTGTGATTGGTCTTCAGGACTGATGCCAATGCCATCGTCGTGCACCTCGAACAGCAAGCGCCCGGTCGCTTCGTCGACTTCAACGTTGACTGACACACGCCCACCATTTTCGGTGTATTTCAACGCATTGCCCAGAAGGTTGTGCATCGCCATGACCAATTTGTCGCGGTCGGCGTGTACAGCGGGCAGTTTGGGTGGCAGGTTAAAGGCCAGCACGATGCCTTTCTCCTCGGCTTGCGCCTGATAGTCGCGCTCCAGGTCGCTGAAGATGACATCCAGGTGAACATCGTCCATGTCCAACTTCAGCGAGCCGGCTTCGATCTCCGCCACGTTGAGCATGTCGCCAACGATGCGCTCCAACCGCATCGATTCCTGGTTGATAACGTTCAAGGCGTTGGTTTGAAATTCCGCGTCCGGACTCTCCTCTTCGAGCAGGGATTCCAGATAGAGGCGGATGTTGGTCAACGGTGTGCGCAGTTCGTGCGTGGCCTGGGCGACGAACTGGTTGCGCGCTTCGTCCGCCACGCGCAACTGAGTGATGTCCTCAATCATTACCATCGCCGCCAATCCATCCTCGCGACGCACCGGGCGGATGGTGAAACGGAACACGCCGCGCCCGCTGTCCTGTTCTTTTTCGATTTCAATGGTGGCACGTTGGCGCTGGTCACCTGCGGCAGCCTGAAGCGCGTCAACGAGCTGTTCGTCTTCGACGGCGTTGGTCAGCACCATACCGGTGATCTGCTCGCGCTCGACACCAAGGAATACCGCAGCCGCGCCGTTGGCGTATCGCACGATCAGGTGGTCATCGATCAGCAACAATCCTTGGCTCAAAGCGTCACAAGCGCCGCTCAGGTCGGTACCGCCGTGTCCGACCAGTTTTTCGAGCGTCTTCTCGGCGGTTTGCTGCTGGCGCAGTTGATCGTGTTCTTCGAGCAAGGCGTTCCACGTAACCGCTTCGTCACCGAACTGCTCAGACACGGTCA
>JANQKH010000430.1 GCA_028281215.1 Phycisphaeraceae bacterium
GATCGCTACGTCGTTGACGGGCCGCTGCCGTCGAAAAAGAAGAGTGGTGAAGTGCGCGGCTGGCAACGCGTTTACAACCTCAAGATGTATTCGGATCACGAACCCGGTTCGATTCCGATGCCCGCCGGCCAACGCGCCGGCATGCTGACCCATCCTGCCTGGCTCGTCGCCCACAGCGGCAACTTTGAAAACGATCCGGTCCGACGCGGCAAGTGGATTCAGGAACACCTGCTCGGCGGCGTCGTGCCGGACATTCCCATCGGTGTCGAAGCACAGTTGCCCGAACGGCCAAAAGAAACACTGCGGCAGCGCTTTGCGATCGTTAACGATGAATCGTGCTGGCGTTGCCATAAAAAGATGAACCCGCTGGGCAATCCGTTCGAGGCGTACGATGATTTCGGCGCGTTTCGCAAGCAGCATCACGTCACGCCGGCGGGGCACGTGGTCGCCAGTGCATTTGAGATAAAACGACATAAGAGCAAGCTGACCGCGCAACCCAAAATCGATGTCGATACCACCGGCGAATTAAAAGGCACCGGTGACGCCGCGCTCGACGGCGCCGTCAAGGACGCGGTGGATCTGGCACACCGTTTGGCCAAGTCGAAGCGCGTGCGGCAGGTCATCATTCGACACGTGTTTCGATACTGGATGGGCCGCAATGAAACGCTCAACGATTCGCCGACCCTGATGGCGATGGACAAGGCTTATGTGGACAGCGACGGTAGTTTCCGGGCGGTACTCTTGGCGTTGTTCACCTCCGACTCGTTCCTTTACCGAAAGTAGACAGACCAATGTTCTCACGACGTGAAGCGATTCGACAACTGGGTGTGACCGGAAGTGTGCTGGCACTGGCACCGTTTGCCCCGCAAACCCGTGCCGCCACGGCCCACAACACCGCCGCCCTTGATGAAAACAAACCGCCTAAACGGTTCGTCTTTGTCATTCGATCGAACGGCGTGCTAACCACGGAGATTCAACCAAGAGGATTGGAACATCTGGTCAAGACGCGACCGCACGCCGGCCATATCAAAAAGGCGCACCGGGCTTCGTTATCGAAACACCAACTGCATCACGCGATGAAACCGGTTGAACCTTTGAAGGAATATGTCAACGTCTTTCAGGGACTCAGCGGCAAGATGTGCCGGGCGTCGCACAACGCGCCGTACATGCTCGGTGCATTTGGAACGGCCGGCGGAAACATTCCCCCGCGCATGGCGACAGTCGATGGTCTGCTTGCCCAAAAGCTAAGCGGTGTGTTCCCCCACCTCGGTTTCATGATGGACAACCACGGCTCGACCATTTCCTATCCGCATCTGTCCGCATGGGACAAAGGCAAGGAACTGCCCTACTACGCCGACCCGATGATGGCGTACCGCGACCTGTTCGGCACGGTGATCAAAGGCAGCGCCAAAGCCGAGGTCGACATCGATCGCAACATTCTCGATTTCATGGTCGACGACGTGAAACGCTACCGCAATCGCCTGCCCGCAAGTCAACAGGAAAAACTCGGACACTATCTCGACGGTTTCGAATCGCTGAATCGACGCCGCAAAAAGCTGGAAGGCATGAAGACGACGCTTGAAAAGTGCGCGCCGGAACTGCGTGACATTTATCGTTCGGAAATTGAAATCGAACGCCTGCGCGCACACTTTGAAATGGCCGGCTCCGCGCTGATCGGTGGGCTATCACAAGTGATCAGCATTCGCGCCGACCACATGAGCATGCGCCTTGAAGGGCTCGGTCTCGGCAGCAAAACGGTGCACGGCATCGGGCACATGATCGAAGGCCAAAAAGGCGGCAACGGCGGCGAAAACTTCGACGACGGCAAAGGCGAGTTCGCCACGCGCGCCGTCATCCTTGACTTCCACATGCAACTGATCGCCAAACTCGCCAAACGTCTCCAAGCCGTCAAGGAAGGCGACGGTACGATGCTCGACAACACCGTCATCGTTTACCTCTCGGACCACGGCGACCGCCATCACTCTAACTTCTATGACTGGCCGATCGTCACCGTGGGTCGCATCAAGGATCAACTCACCAGTGGCCATTACATCCAACTGCCCGGCTACAACCACACCGGCCACCGGACCATCGCCAACTTTTCCCTGTCCCTGCTCCACGCCGCAGGCCATCCGCAAGACACCTTCGGTGATAAGGATTTGCGATTCCATCTGCAAATCCTTATCACC
>JANQKH010000438.1 GCA_028281215.1 Phycisphaeraceae bacterium
GAACACCATGACATACACCGAGTCGCTGTTCACCGCGTTGCTCGAATTACTGTCAGGTTTCGTTGCGTATCGCCGGTATCAGAAGAAACCGAGCGATCAGGGACGGGATCAGATCCGCCGTCATATGCGGAAGGCGCAGACGTTCTGGACGCACCACACACAGCGTCATGGCGCCCTGCCTGGTGTTGCGACGGCGTTTCGTGAATCGCAATTCTGGGAAATGACGCAACGCATGCTGGAAGAAACCGAATAGAATGGTTGGTCCCCATTGATCGGATTTCGCCCCAGGAAGGATTGCTATGAATAGGATCGTCTGGTTGTTGCTTGTGGTTTCGTGTTCGCTCGGCGGTTGCATGTCCACCAAACTGCCGCAGGCGCATGTGGCCGAATGTTCGCATGACGCGCACGAAGTGGAATTCCTTCTGGCCGATGGTTCGGTAAAAAAACCGTATCAGATTCACGATGTCCAGTTGACGCGGCGGATCGAATTGGCGGCCACGCAACTGATTGAAAAAGGCAAAACGGTCAAGAGCAGCGAACTTCGCAAGCAACTGTCCAACAAGAAATGCAAGGTGGATCGACCTAAAACGGGTAACCCCAACACCACACCGACAACACTTTACGACCTCCACCGGCCCAGTGTTTTGGTCATCGCGGGCATCTACAAGTGCGGGCGATGCAGTCGCTGGCATGCCCGCCCGGCCAGCGGTTTTGTAATCAGCGAGGACGGCAAAGCAGTGACCAATCACCATGTGGTAGCCGGCGGCAACGACGAAACCTTCGTGGCGATGACCGGCGACGGCAAGGTCTATCCGGTCAAGGCGATTCTGGCCGCCAGCCTGAAACATGACCTGGCGGTCCTTCAACTCGATATCGGCGACGACAAGGTCAAACCGCTGGCGATCTCGCCCAACGCGCCGGTTGGCAGCAATGTGAATCTGATCAGTCACCCGGACAAACGTTTTTACACGCTTTCACGCGGCATCGTGTCGCGGTATTTCACTATCGACAACCCCAAAAAGAAAGTGCGCAACGTGCCCATGATGGCGATCACCGCGGATTTCGCCAAGGGGTCCAGCGGGGCGCCGCTACTCGATGATCAGGGTCGGGTCATCGGTATCGTGACCAGCACGGTCAGCGTGTATTACAACGTCAAAGACGGCGACCCGCGCAACCTGCAAATGGTCTTCAAACAGTGCATTCCTTCAGCGAGCCTGTTGGAACTGCTGGAGTGAGTTGAATTGAAAAAGCACACCCGGGATGGGTGTGCTTTTGGATTCTTCTGAATGCTTTGTCTGGCGTTCAGTTTGTGTCGGACGCCTGCAACTTGCCTTTGAACGGCATGGGGTTGCGTTCGCCTGGGACATTGCGTCGCCCGCGTGACGGCAGCACGATGTTCATGTCCTGGAAGCCTGTTTTTTCCAGTGCGATGCGCTGCGTTTTCTTGCCGATGAATTTGCCGGTCAGCACCAGGGTCTTACCGTCAAATTCAACTTTCGCCATCGTGGGGTTTTCTTCAAGGTGTTCCAGATGGTCCTTCTTGTCGAAGCGGAACTCCTTGATATCGAACACAATCCATGACGCGGTGCGCGAGTTTTTGAACGTGTAGTAACCGTACCGCATACCGGGCGCGTAGTCATCGGTCACGCCATCGCCTCGAACGGTGGCCAAGATGAACATACCGTCCTTTTCAAGTTGAAGGCGGTAGTCGAATTCAGGCGTACGCACGAACCAACGGCCGACCATATCTTCAGGTCCGAAGGTTTTTTTCGTTGCCACATTGGTGGTATCGCCGGTCGTGCCGTTGTCGGTTGTATTGTTATTAGTTGTGTTGTTGCCGGCGTCCGTGTTATTCGACGTGTTGTCGTTCGCATTGGCCTGTGAGGTGTTGGTGTTCGTGTCGGCATTGGAACTGGTGTTGTTGGTGTCCGTGTTCTCCGGCACCACACCGCCCTTGCGATCACCGACGACCACGGCGTCTTTACGCTTGACCGTGTACGTAGCGTAGTGACCGTTCGGATACACCTTGACCGTGTGCTCACCCTTGATAACCCAATCCTTGCCGAGGAACGGACGGTTGGGTCGAATCTCAATGTGCATGGTGATCTTGGCTTCGGTCTCAGTCATCGAATTGATGACGATGTAACCTTTCATCAGCGCGGTGCTGTTGAGCGGACCGTCACCGTTGAGGTTGTTCACGTCGAAACCGGTCAGAAACTGTTTTTCCAAGTCTTCCAACTTCAACGCCTCTCCCGGCTGCACATCGCCGGGAATCTGAATCCAGGCGCGTTCGCGTCGTCGTTCACGCAGTGTGCCGGGAATCACCTTGTAATCCTCATCCTTCTCGGAATAGGACGTGGTGCGCGCCAGAACCAGAATGCGATCCGTACCGCGCTGGAATGCGTGGCGGCCCAGATCCCAGATCGGGCTGATGTCTTCGGTCACCATTTCAGCGTCCGGAACCAACTCGAACTCTTCTTTGTATTGATCGGTGGAGACACCGGTATCCTTGTAGGACGGCGGAATGACATAACATCCCGCAGCCGTCATCAGAACCGTGGCCATCAAAGTCAGTGCAGTCGTGCGAATCATCTTCTCGACTCCCATACATGTGGGGATTGGTTTTGAAGGTGATGCCCCATCCGTCATTGCTATGACATCAATCGAACAGGCACCCTACTCCGGATCATCATCGGACGGTTTCAATCAAAGGTTTGGCAAGCCCAGCCTATGGACACGTCGATTCTGCGGATAACCGCAATTCGGACATTTCCCGGCTGTTCTTCGTCTTCGCCAACGCATCGAAATCGGACAGTTATCGCCCCCAAGCGTATCAACTGTTAACTACATACGATAGAACACCGGATGGGTTCACAGAATCCACAAATAATGTGACCGGCCGCAATTAACATGGCTCGACGAAGCAGAACCCGATGGAAGTGGATCACCGCCAGCCTGCTCATCACGCTGACACTGGCCGTGCCGTTGTCCACTTTTCTCCTGCCGTCGGTCCACCGATGGTACATGCTCAACAAACTGATCAGCGAATCACCGGAATCGCGTCTGGAAGGCCAGAAATACTTTCTTTCATTCGCCGAGAAGGATCCGGATGTGCTCGCGGGCGGGATTGAACGCCTCAATGCCGCACCGGAGGCCGCCTTTCGAGAATTGGTCTGGACCATCGACCAGGCAGGGTTTTGGGAGCGTGTGCGGGTCGGCGATGAACCGTGGCTCCGCTGGTTGGAGTGGGTCGCGGCCGATGGCGACCCGGACGCCAGGCTCATGGCGCCGCAGATCATCGCCGACGATGCCGCCCTGGTGCTGACCGAGCGCACGCAGCGCATCGTCGCGCAACTGGCATCCGATGCCGACGCCGGCGTGCGTTACAACACGCTGGTCGCCGTCGCAGAAATGCACGGCATCGCGGCGGCGGCGAACGATTCAGCAGCAGTCGCTCAGTTCATCAAAACCATTCACGCCGCCACGCACGACGCCGACCCGGTCATCAGCCGGCAGGCGTGGATGTTTTGCGGGTTGCTGCGACAACTTCCTGCGGACGAAAGCAACACCACGACCATCGATCACGCTGCAAGCCTATGGGCGCGAGCGACGGTCGAGCAGAAGGGATGGACCGACCGCGCCAAGCGACTGCTGAACACGCCCGAAGCATCAAACCATGACCGGGCGATGGCGGCGTACCTGCTGGTGCGTCACGCCGATCAGCCGACGCCACAACTTCTCGAACTGATCGCCAAGGGACCGTTGGCGATCACGACCGACAATCAACTGATCACCTGGCGGTCCATTCTTGGCCTGCAGCACGTATCGCCTGTGTCCAAAGTATTACCGGCCGGCGTGACAGTTGGTTCCGGCGCCGGAGACATTCACGGCACGGTAACCGCGTCAGACTTTGAATTGCTCAAGGGTTTTGGGCTGTCCACCGCGCATCCAAGTCTGGTTGCCTTTTTGAAAAAGGTCACACCAGAGCAACTGGCGCGCGACCCATTGCGGCGACCGGTCGTCCTTGCCGCCGCACATCGCGGCCGCGTGGTGAGACTTCCGCTTGAAACATCGTTAAACGATCCCGCATCACCGGAGGACGATGCGCAAGCAGACCGATCGGCCAACCCATCCGACCCCCTTCTCAAACTGGCATTCATGGAAGGTCTCGACCCCACGCTTGTCGCAAGCCCAATCAAACTGACGATAACACCGACGGACACCGCTCATTCTTCCGACCCGGAGATGCTTCGTCTCGCGTTGTTTCGCATCGTGGCCACGGATAAACTCGATGTGCGCCCGTTCATGTCGCTGTTCCTTTCTGAATCGCCTGAGATTCGCGACGCCGCCTGCATAACCGCATTCGAGCGTTTGTCCACTGACCAGTGCGCGGCGATCGTCCGAGCCCTGTGGCGGCGGCCGAGGCAGGACGATTCAGCCGACCAGCCGATCTACATCTTCGACGACCACGCCAAAATCTCCGGCGCGATGCTCGCCGGCCTCGCCGACGTCGAACCCGACGCGCTCGACCGCATGACCTACGACTTTTCCGAACGCTGGCTCGTCCGCGACATGATGCACCTGGCGCAATGGATGCAGAACCGTCCGCCGCCCGGCAAAAATGTCGTCTCGTACATGTCCACCATGCTCATCCGCGACGACGTGCCGCGCAGCACGATCCTACTGGGCCTGCTCAAACGTCGATCGGACATCGCACTCGACTACCTGCTCACCCCGCGCGGCGACCTGAATCAGGACCTGATCGCCCTGCTCGAACAATTCCGGTGGTGGCATGTGCTCAACCACCACCTGCCGGCCGACGCGCCCCGCCTCGAACTGTGGGGTGACCCTGAACTGATCGCATTCCAAGTCGACCTGCTGCGCAACTGGTATGCGCTGAATCGGTATCAGATTGCAAAGAGCGCGACGAAGTGAACTGACCATCTGATACTTCACCAAACAGATCACACGCAATCACCCGCCGGTTTCAATCCGCGTCCGCAAATTATCCAGCACGTTCATGAAATTGATGTAGCTGTCATACGGCGATTCATACGGGTTGAAATACTTGTGCACGTCGCCATCGGCGAAGTACTTGGTGCACATGTAGTAGAAGTGATCGCTGGTGGTCAGCATTCGCCAGTCGTTGATCAGGGTGTCGTCGCCCGTTTCTTTGACCGGCTTTTCTAACTTGTAAAGTTCATGCAGCGCGTTGGACTGCATCGCGTTGCCGAGCCAGGCGCTGAGGTCGCGTTCGGTGTCCGCCCAACTGATCATGTGCGGCACGTCGTACTCGCCCAACGAATCAAACGCAGCCAGGCATTCGCTCGGTGTTTTGAATTCGTTTTGACCATCGCCCGCATCAAACACCGCCTGCGGGAGTGAACCGAGAAAGTCGAAGATACCGGTGTCCGCCCATTGGTGTTCGCCGAACGTTTCGTAATCCATGAACAGGTTGCACACGTGCCCATCGTCATTGATCTGGTTGATCCAGCCGGCAAACTTTTCAGCCGTCAGCGGCCAGTCCTCCCAACCTTTGTTGGAAAAGCGAAAGGCGATGTCGTCGCTGAGCCGGTAGTTCTTGAGCAGAAGTTTGATGCCGTTGGCATCGGGCGCGGTGTAAAGCGAATTCGGCGACCGCTGCCCGAGCACATGATCCGCCCCTTCGGCAATCACGCCCGCATAACCACCGAGCGACGCCACGTATTGCGCCAGTTCATTGTTGTAGATCAGTTCCGTGTTACGAAACACTGTCGGCGACACGCCCAGCAGATCATGCATCAGCGCACGATGGCGATCGATCTGCTCGCGAAACTCATCGCGGCTGTAGAGAAATGCCAGGCTGTGGTGATACGTTTCCGACAGGAACTCGACCGAACCGGTCTGCGCCAGTTCGCCCAGCAGGTCGATCATGCGTGGACACCAGAGCTTGAACTGTTCCACGACCGTACCGGTCAGCGAAAAGGCGACGCGGAATCGGCCTTCGTGTTCGCGGATGAGTTTGAGCAGCAACTCCGTGGCCGGCAGGTAACACTTGCCCGCAACTTTTTCGAGAATCTGGCGGTTGCGAGCGTCATCGAAGTAGTTCGACTCGCTGTCGAACACGCTGTATCGTCTCAGGCGAAACGGTTGATGCACCTGAAAGTAAAAACAAACCGAAGCCATTCGGGAATCCCTGATCGTCGGCACACCACAGCAATGTGGCGCCAACTCCAATTTCTACACGCCGCACGGCCAAACGGACCGCGCCAAACGTGCATCGCTATACTACCCGATTCGCCGACCGTGAGTAACCGCACTCGGCGAAATGGGTTGCGTGACGAAAGCAATTCCGACATCCAAATTCCCAAATCCGAAACTCAACGATGCTCACCAGCGCTCAAATTCGCCAGCAGTTCATCGACTACTTTGTCGAGAAACACGCGCACACGTTCGTGCCTTCATCGCCTGTCGTGCCGCATGACGACCCAACGTTGATGTTTGCCAACGCGGGCATGAACCAGTTCAAGGACGTGTTTCTCGGAACGGGAACGCGCGAATACACCCGCGCTGCCAACACGCAAAAGTGCATCCGCGCCGGCGGCAAACACAACGACCTCGACGACGTCGGCAAAGACACCTACCACCACACCTTTTTCGAAATGCTCGGCAACTGGTCCTTCGGCGACTACTTCAAAACCGAAGCCATCGAATGGGCGTGGGATCTGCTGACCAACGTCTGGGGCGTCGAAGCCGACCGCCTGCATGCCACCTATTTCGAAGGCGACGAAAGCGAGGGCCTCGAGCCGGACAATGAAGCCCGCGAATTGTGGTCCGCCATCCTGCCGCCGGATCGCATTCATCCCGGCAACAAGAAAGACAACTTCTGGGAAATGGGCGACACCGGCCCCTGCGGCCCCTGCTCCGAACTGCACATCGACCTGACCCCCGACAAGTCCGGCGGCCCACTCGTCAACGGCGACGATGCACGTGTCATCGAAATCTGGAATCTCGTGTTCATCCAGTTCAACCGAGACACGTCCGGCAAACTGTCGCCGCTGCCCGCCAAACACGTCGACACCGGCATGGGCTTCGAGCGCATCACGGCTGTGCTGCAAGGCAAACACAGCAACTACGACACCGACATCTGGTCGCCGCTGTTCGAGGCGATCAGGGACGTCACCGGCGCGCCCGCCTACGGCGGCAAGATGGGTGATTCCCCCGAAGCACACATCGACACCGCCTACCGCGTGATTGCTGACCACATTCGTACATTGACGTTTGCCTTGACCGACGGCGCTGCCGTGACGAATGAAGGGCGCGGTTACGTGCTTCGCCGCATCCTTCGCCGCGCTGTCCGTCACGGATGGCAAACGCTGGACATGAAACAACCATTCCTGCACAAAGTC
>JANQKH010000461.1 GCA_028281215.1 Phycisphaeraceae bacterium
GGCAACGTGTTGACGCGGGCGTCGGCGTGAATGTCCGGGTGTTCCAACTGTTTGAGGGCGGCATCAACGCGGTGCCGCACCTCCGACTGTTTGACGATGCCCGCCTTGGTCGGTTCGATGCCGAGCATGACGTTTTCCGCGACGGTCAGGTGCGGTGCAAGCGACAATTCCTGATAGATCATCGCCACACCGCGCTGCCGCGCCTCCAACGGGCTGCTCGGCTGAAAAGGTTGTCCGTTCAATGTCATGTAGCCGGTGTCGGGTTGCAACGCGCCACTGAGCACTTTCATGAGCGTGCTCTTACCGGCTCCGTTTTCACCGACGAGCCCGAGCACTTGTCCCGGCGCGATTTCAAAATCCACACCACCCAGCGCTACCGTCGCGCCGAAGCGTTTCTCAATGCTTCGCATGACCAGACGGGGCGGCGTGTTCGCGGCTGTCGACATGCAGGTGATTGTAAACCCGTTTCGGTTGGAAGGGATGAGTGGTCCGCCGGCAGTGGAATTCAACATTTTCGTTGCAACAGCGCGAATTCACCGCCGTCGTGATATTGCACACCGTGACCGCAAGGCGTGATGTGGCGCGCGATGTCCGTCATCGTCAAGTCAAATTGTTCGATCATCCACGCATGTTGTTCGCCGTTCTCCTCCGCCTCCAGGCTGCACGTGCTGTAAAGCAAGTGGCCTTTAGGCGCGAGCAGGGGCAACACATCGGTGATGATCTGTCGTTGGATTTGCTGAAGCGATCGCAGCGACTCGCCGGACAGGCGGTACCGCGCTTCCGGGCGCCGCGCGAGCACGCCGGTGTTCGAGCAGGGTACGTCGAGCAGAATGAAGTCAAACGCTGATGGGTCATATTGCTCGAAGAGTTTGTTCGGCTGAATGATTGTCACCTGATCGTTGCTTGCGAAGGTTGATTCCAGATCGTGAAAACGGTTGTGATCGGTGTCGGTCGCGATGACCGATGCGTTGGAGAAGGTTGCGGCAAGTTGTTTGGTTTTCGTGCCGCGTCCGGCGCAGTAGTCGAGAATCGTGCGCGGTTGCAGCGATGCAACGGCTTGGACCGGTTCACTGGAAGCGGGATCCTGCACGCGTCGGGCGGCATGTTCGGCAAGGAATGAGACAAGTGATTCGCGTGGTCCGTCCCACACAACAAAGTGATCGCGCGTGTGCGGCGTGGCGTATTCGTTGTCGGTTGCATCGAACTGTGGTTCAACGGCGACGATGACCGGCGGTGTCATCACGCCGTGGTGGCAGATTTCCATGGTCGTGTGGTGACCAAATCGTTTGAGCCAGCGGTGAATCAGCGGCGTGGGATGGCTGGTCGCCACGCGGAGGTGCTCGCTGTGGTTGGCGGGCTTGGGAAGCAGTTTGTCGGCCAGGGGAATGAACCCGCCATCGATCGGCAGGCGATCGGCGCTGGGCGACCAAGGTTTGTCGAGCACCGGCGTGTCGGCGATTCCGCTTAATTTTCGCAGCACGGCGTTGGTCATGCCGGCGGCGCCGGGCCGCACCATGCGCTTCGCGAGTTTGACGGATTCATCGACGATCGAGTGTGCGGGCAGCCGATCCATGAACAATATTTGTGCGCCGGCTGTAAGCAGTACACCCTGCATGCGCGGTTCGAGTTGGGCAAGCGGTTTTTTCAGAAACCGGTTGAGCAGATGTTCAATGGACAACCACCGTTGCAGCGCGCCGCGTTGAATCGCCAAGGCCAAACGTGCGTCGCGCGGTTCGAGCGCGGCAGTGTCCAGCGATTGCGGTTGCAGATTGGGAAAGTGCGCAGCGGCGTCGGCCATCGCACGCGCGGCCACGGAACGAGCGGTCGGCGCGGGGCCGTGGTGAGGGGTTGACTTCGGTGACTTCGGCAAGCGGGGGATGATAGCAGGGCGAGGTTACGTTGTGCCCCGGCTCAGGCATTGGCGTTGGACTGGTTGTCGCTGGTGTCGTCGACGGTTTCGTCCTGTTTCGGTTCCGGTTCCACGCCGAACGCTTTGCGCACTTCTTCGAGCAGTTGGTCGACTTTGAATGGTTTGAAGAGCACGCTGGCGAGGCCTTCCTGGCTGGCGCGGACGATCGAGTGATGTGGGTCGTACCCGAAGCCGGTCATGAGGATCACTGGCAGGTCGTCGCTGATCCGTCGCGCGGCGGCAAAGATTTCATAGCCGTTGCGGTAGGGCATCTTGATATCGGAAACGATCAGGTCGAACTTTTCCTGGTTGAGCATGTTGACGGCTTCGAAGCCGTCCTTGCATGAGGTACATAGACAGCCTTGCTTTTGCAGGACTTCGGCGATGGTCTGGCGGATGTTCTGTTCGTCGTCGGCGATGAGCACACGTTTGCCACTCAGTACAGGGTCGCCGCCTTGTGCGCAGTCTTTTTCACTTTCCGCCGTGACGATGACGCTTTGGCCTTCCTTGACCGCGCGGAGCGATTGGCGGATCGATTCCACGCTTTCGACCACGCTGTAAAGGCGCTTGCGCATCACGTCGTCGCCGATGTAATCCTCCATCAGCGATTGCGCTTCAGTGATGATCGAGCCGAGCGGTCGATTGATTTCCTGCACGACGCTCTCGGCGATCGTGCCGGTTGTGGTGAAGCGTTCCACCACAAGCAGATCAAGAATATTCAGCGCCATGGCCACGTAGCGGCCGAAGATTTCGGCGAACTGGCGGTCGTCTTCGGTGAACTCGCCGACGCGTTCGGATTCGATGTTGTAGACGCCGATTACCTTGTCGAACAAACGCAGTGGAACGGTCAGCGAACTTTTGCAATGGTCGAGTCCGAGGACGTACCGCGCGTCTTTTTCGGTGTCGTGGCAGATGTAACTGCGGCCGGTCGCCGCGACATAACCGCTGATGCCGTTGCCTTCCGGCTGCGCGTAAAGATCGATATCCAACGCGTCGCTGGGCAACCCTTCCGCGATGACGACCTCGAGTTTGTTCGTCCGCTTGTCGAGCAGGCGGATGGCGAAGTGGTCGAAGTGCATCAGGTCGTGGCTGAACTTGATGATCTTGTTACGCAGAATGCCCAGCCGGTCCGCCGGCGCCAGTTTCATGATCGAATCACCTTCGATGCGCGACAATTCGCGGCCGGCGGCGTCGATGGCGTCGATCTTCTGCTGCAAACGTTTGCCGCTGGTCGCATCCCACACCACCGCGACGATCTGGATGACCTTGCCCTCGCTGTTGGTGACCGGGGAGGTCATCAACTCGAAATACCGGTCGTTCGCCTGAAAAGTGAACTTCTTGCTTTGGGCGATCGAACGGTCTGTCGTCGGCGAGGTCTGCTGGGAAAACAAGACGCGCGCCTGGCAACACGTCTGCGTCACGCGCTCGAACACTTCCGGCGAAAACTGTCGCATACGTTGGTTGGACCATGTGCACACACCGTCGGTGTTGACGATGCATACGCCTTCGCCGATGGTGTTGAGCACCAAGTTGGCCTTCTGCCCGACTAGGTTGCGTTCAAGTGGCAGGAAGTCGCCGGCGTCAGAGAAGACGGCGTGATAGTCGCGATCACGCAAGGCGTGCATGGCGTCGTCCATCTCGGTGAAGTGATCGACGTCGTACACCGCGCGAAGGGATTCGATCAGTCGTTCGTCCGTGAACTTGCCGCCGAGGAACAACAGCCTTCGTCGCTCGGCATTGCTTTCATGGTTGCTTTCGTGCATCGGCCCACCTGTTGCCCACCGGGGTCGCGTTCACGTTCATCTACTCTAAGCGTATCGGCCAGCGACAGGGCAGGCCAGTAGCTCGTTGATCGGAATCACATCTTTTCACAGACCCTGTGCATCCTCGTGGAGAAGTGCGGCTCCTTCCGCGCACTCGGGTCGATCCAACATCATAGAGTCAGCCATTCCGTGATCCAAGCACAATATTCAACCTTGTTGGGCCAACCGGCCGATTTTCTGGGCAAAGGGATTCCGATAACCGCGATCCGTCCGTCGACACCCAGCCGTCCGCTCACACCATGCCGACCGACCTGCAACAACTCGCCGACGCGCTTGAACGTCATGACCTGGATCAGGCGGACGCCATCGTCGCGCGGTTGTCGCCGGTGCCCCATGCGGCACTGGGGTTGGCGGCGGAACTACATCTGCGGCGACGGCGCTGGCGTGAGGCAGCGTTGTTGTTGGGGCGGATCGATTCGCCCGACGCCGCGGTCACGCTCAAACTTCACCTGTCCCGCAACCTCGCTGCGCTGCAACAGCATCGGCCGCATATCTACGAACGCATGGTCGCGCTCAAGCGATCCGAGCGGTATCGCTTTGTGGCGGTTAAAGATGGTCGGCTGACCATCGCCGACTGCCGTGATCCGCAGCGGCCGTGCATCCTCACACCGAACCAGGATCCCGCCGCATCGATCACCGCGTCGTTGAAGCAACTCGGTCAGGCGTTGCAGATGTGTTGGCCGATTGGTTTGTGCGGCGTCGGCGACGGCTACCTGCTCGCCGTGCTCGCCAAACAGGCGAGCCAACATCTGTTCAACCGGCAGCAGGTTGTACACCTGTTCGAGCCCGATGAACAGTTGCTCTTCGCGTGCCTCATGCTGCATGACTATTCGCAGCCGAACGGTCCGATCGCGCAACCACGGTTTCAGTGGTTCGTTGGCGAGCAGTGGGAATCACAATTCAGTGAATCGATTACCAATGACCTGATGTTGCTGCCGCCGAACACGCTGGTGCCGCAAAGTGTTGGGTCGGATGGAATAGCCCAGGGGGTGAAGCGTGTGGGCGAAGCGTTTGGTGCGCTGAGCAAGCGCCTCCATGAACAAGCCAATGAAACCTACGGCAACATGAGCGCGACGGACTTTACAGATCGTTTCACCCTCGGCCATGGATCAGATCAATCACAGAATCGTGATCGCCCGCGCGTGTTGCTGTTGACCACGCGGTTTTCATCGGTGTTGCAATACGCGACGCGCGATGCGGCTGAGGGATTCCGGCAAAACGGCTGGGATGCCCGCGTCGTGATCGAAGCGCACCCATGGCAGATGATGTCCGACATGGCGGTACGCCGTGAGTTGATCGAGTTTCGTCCCGACCTGGTGTTTCAAATCGATCATCTGCGCAGTGAGCACGGCAGCACGGTGCCGCCACAGGTACCGTTCGCCTGTTGGATTCAGGACCACTTGACGAACCTGACCACCGCCGAAGCAGGGCGAAAGGTGGGGCTGCGGGATTACGTGTTAACGTTTGCATCGCCGTTGTTTGTGGATCAATACGAATATCCGGCCCGTCAATGCGTTGACATGCCGATGATGTTGACGCGGGGGTATCAAGACACGAACGATCGCGTGACGGTCGATCATGGGGCGGGCGACGATCTGGTTTACGTGTCCAATGTGTCGGGTCAGCCGGACCAACTGCTGCCGCAGATGCTCAGTGTCTTGCCGGCGAAGTTGCACGCGGTGACCGAAGCGGCGGCGGAGCGTGTGCTCGCGCAGTATGCGGACGGCCGCGCGCTGCACGGACATGAACCGCTGCGTCGATTGCTGGATGAAGTTTGCAAGGCCGCGGATTGTCAGCTTTCGCCGGACGAACACGAACGCGTCGTCGATCAACTTTGGAACCCGCTGAACATCACGCTCTATCGGCAGCAGGCGCTGGCATGGGTGGCGCAGGCGGCGAATGAACTCGGGTTGAAACTCGGCATCTTTGGTCGTGGGTGGGAGGCCCATCCAACCTTTGTCGAGCATGCCCGCGGCGTGATCGAACACGGCGCACCCCTCGCTGCGCTCACGCGTCGCACGCCGCTGAACTTGAATCTGGAACCTTACGTGTGCTTCACGCACCATCGTCTGCTGGACGGCCTGTCGGCGGATGGGTTTTTTCTCGTGCGTGAACATCCGGGCAACACGGCGTTGCAGACGTTGTTGAACTTGCTCGAAGCCAATGATGTCACCGGCGAAACCCTTGACGAAGCGCGGCAACAACTGCCGGTCGACGCGCGGGAACAACTTGAGGCGCTGTTGGATGACGCGGCGTGCGGTGTGTTTGATCCGTCGGGCGATCCCGTGCGGCAGGTTCGTTGTATGCAGCGCGCCGGTGTGTTAATACCGCAACCCGAAGGGGTGCCGCGCCTCACGGAGATCAGTTTCAATGATGCTGCGACTTGTCGGCAGTTGATTGAGCGGTTCATTGCCGACCCCGATGCGCGGCGCGCCATCGTGGAAACTCAACGCGCCAAACTGGTTGAGCGTTCGACATTCAAAGCCGGGATGCGACATGTGATTCAGAACATCACGCGCCTGCTGAAAGAAGAAGCGAAAGAAGAATTGAACCAGGGGGGTGGTCCGACCTGCCATGCGATGTCCACCGCACCGGCCGCTGCGCCGGCTGAAACATCGGATGCGTCCGCCGCCTGATGGAGTGTGTTGTGCCCGCAACTGAAAAACAGAAAATCCAACCGGTTCGCTCGTTGGCGGAAAAACTCGGCGACCTTCGTCGTGACAAACGCATTGTGCACTGCCACGGCGTGTTTGATCTGCTGCACATCGGCCACATTCGCCACCTTGAGCAAGCGCGCAAGTTCGGCGACCTGCTCGTCGTCACCGTCACGCCAGACAAGTTCGTGAACAAGGGTCCGGGTCGGCCGGCGTTCGATGAAAACCTTCGCGCCGAAGCGCTAGCGGCGCTTGATTGCGTTGACTACGTCGCCATCAACGAATGGCCCAAAGCTATCGAAACCATTCAAACCATCAAACCGAACGTCTTCGTCAAAGGTTCGGAATACCGCCAGGCCGAAAAGGACCACACCAACGGCATCAACGAGGAGTCGAATGCCGCCCGCGCCGTCGGTGCCGAGGTGATGTTCACCGACGACATCGTGTTCAGTTCCTCCACGTTGATCAACAAACACCTTTCGGCACTGTCGGAGTCAACGCGGCAATACTTGCAGCAGTTCACGCGGGAACACGGTGCTGAAAAGGTGGTGGACTATCTGCTCGGCGCCAGAGAATTGAATGTGCTTGTAATCGGTGACGCGATTATTGATGAATACCAGTATTGCCAGGCGATTGGCAAGTCATCGAAGGAGCCCATCCTCGCGGTCAAACGGCTGTCGACTGAAACGTTCGCCGGCGGCATCCTCGCGGCGGCGAACCACGTCGCAGGATTCAGCGAAAACGTATCGCTTACCACCGTGCTTGGTCGCGCCGACGAAGCCCCCGCACACACATCGTCCAACGGTCGGCTACGCGGCGACCGCGAAACATTCGTGCAGGACGCCTTACTGCCGGGTATCGATGCGGGGTTCTTTGTCCGCGAAGAAGGCCCGACCATCACCAAGCGTCGATTCATCGATCACTATTTCTTTCAGAAACTGTTCGAGGTGTACGAGATAGACGACACACCGTTCGCCGGCCTGGAACATGACCGCTGTTGCGATTGGCTTGAAAACAACCTGTCGAACTTCGACCTTGCGGTCGTGCTCGATTTCGGACACGGCAGTGTGACCGATCGCATGATCAACCTGCTTTGTGAAAAGGCGAAGTTCCTTGCGGTCAATGCGCAGTCCAACGCCGGCAACATCGGTTATCACACGGTCTCGAAGTATGCGCGGGCGGACTTGGTTTGTATCGCGGAAAACGAAATGCGATTAGAAGCGCGGGACCGGTACGGTTCATTGGAGCCGATGGTCAGCGAATTGTCGCATCGGCTGGCTTGTCAACGCGTCGTGGTGACGCGCGGGGCGCAGGGGAGTTTGTGTTTTGACCGCGATGAAGGCTTCTGCCGGGTGCCGGCGCTGGCGGTGGACGTCAAAGACCGCATGGGGGCAGGCGACACATTTATGGCGGTCGCGTCACTTTGCGCGGTGCAGGGCGCGCCGATGGAAATCGTCGGCTTCGCCGGCAACGCCGCCGGCGCCCAGGCCGTCGCCACCGTCGGTCATCGCCGCTTCCTCGAACGCGTGCCGCTGATCCGACAGATTGAATGTCTGTTGAAGTGACTAACGTTCTTGAAAACATGATTCCAATCGATGAAAGCAAACCATGAAGAACAATACCACGCCACAAACCATCCTCGTTACCGGCGGCGCCGGCTATGTCGGCGCGGCGCTCGTGCCCAAGCTTTTGAACGCCGGGCACACCGTACGTGTGATTGACTGGTACATCTTCGGCCGCGACGTGCTCGCCGCTGACGCTGACAATCCCAATCTCCAGCAATTCCAAGGCGATATCCGCGATCAGTCATTGCTTCGCGAAGCCTTGCAAGATTGCGATGCCGTGATTCACCTGGCCTGCATCTCAAACGATCCGAGTTTCGAGTTGGATCCCGCGCTCGGCCGATCGGTCAACTTCGACGCCTTCCAGCCACTGGTCGACGCTTCGATCGAAGCCGGCGTGCAACGGTTCATCTATGCGTCCTCCTCCAGCGTGTACGGTGTCAGCGAACAACCCAACGTTGATGAATCGCACGAGCTCAATCCGCTCACCGATTACAGCAAATTCAAAGCGATGTGTGAACCGATTCTGCTCGAAAAGCAATCGCCGAACTTCACGCCCGTGGTTATCCGTCCCGCCACGGTGTGTGGATACTCGACGCGGCAACGCCTTGACCTGACGGTGAACATTCTGACCAACCACGCGATTCACAACGGCATCATCAAAGTGTTCGGCGGCACGCAGAAACGCCCCAATATTCACATCGCGGACATCACCGATCTCTACGTGCAGTTACTCGACGAGTCACCGCAGCGCATCGCCGGCGGTGTTTACAACGCCGGTTACCAGAACCACACTGTCCGCCAGATCGCCGATATCGTGCGCGACGTCGTTACCGGGATGCACGCCGGACCAAGCGGCAAGCCGATCGAAATCGTGACCACACCGACCGACGACCTGCGTTCGTATCACATCAGTTCAGGAAAAATTCGTGAAGAGTTGGGCTTCCAGCCAAAGCGAACGATTGAAGACGCGGTTCGCGATCTGGTCACCGCATTTCAGGCCGGCAAATTACCCGATGCGATGGATGATCCGCGGTACTTCAATATCAAGACGATGCAACAACGCAACCCTATCGCGCCTGCGGCGTGAGCGGCACAACAGAATTTGTCGAGGTAATAATTCCGTCATTCCTACCTCCGCGGGAGTGATGGAATGGTCGCTACCCCGACACCTTCGCATCACTCGCGTCGTTCACATTTACACGAATGTCCGGCAGTGGTTCGCCGTTTTCGTCGGTGCGGTCGGTAAGAATCGAGCGCACATTGCGGGCGATGCTAGCCGCGTCCAGGCCGGAGTCAGTGAGTTGGTTGGCTCTGCTGTCTTGGCCGAACCACGCCTCAGGCATGCCCATGCGGTGAATCAGATCGGTCGGCAGGCCGCGATCGTGGCACGCCTGCAACACGTTCGCGCCGAAGCCGCCGGTCAGAGCGTGGTCCTCGATCGTCACAATCGGAACCTGCTTGCCGATCATTTCGGCGACCAGTTCGACATCGACCGGTTTCGCGAATCGCGCGTCATACAGCGCGACGTCATAACCCTGCTGATGCAGTTCTTCCATCGCTTTGAGGGCTTCGTACACCATGGTGCCGTAGGCGAGGATCGCCAGGTCCGGCTTGCGTTTCTCTGACGCTTTGACCAGCACGGCCTTGCCTAACTCGAAGGGCGCGGGCTCGGCTTGCAATGGCTCGGCCGGCACGTTGTCACGCGGGTATCGAATGAACGAAGCACCGGCGTCGTACGTGCGCATGAATTCCAAGCCGGCACGCAGGTTGGGTTCGTCCGAAGCGGCGAGTTGCACCACACCCGGCAGGGGGCTGAGCATGGCGATATCCATGAAGCCGTGGTGCACGGCGCCATCGCCGCCCACGAAGCCGGCGCGGTCCATGCACACGCGAACGGGTAAGCCTTGCAGGGCGACTTCCTGGAATACCTGATCGAGCGCGCGTTGCGCGAACGTTGAGTAAACCGCGAAGAACGGTTTCGCGCCGGTTTTCGCCATTCCCGCGCACATGTCCATCGCGTGCGATTCGCAGATGCCGGTGTCGAGCGTGCGATCAGGGAAGTGCGACATCACTTTGGTCAGGCCGGTGCCGTCGGGCATCGCGGCGGTGACGGAGAACACCT
>JANQKH010000561.1 GCA_028281215.1 Phycisphaeraceae bacterium
AGTCGACCACGCCGTAAGTCGTCGCGAGCATGTTGTTCCCGTTGAAGCCGACACCCCAACCGACGGGCGTGAAGCCGCCGCCCATCGCGGTGGAAAGGATGCGCTGCACACCGGCAGCGTTATCACGATTCACAAACGCAGAGACGGTGAAACCTTCAGCGTTATCATCGATCTGGCCGTAGCGAAACGCGTTGGGGACAATTGGAGCCGATGCGCCATTGAGATCTAACGCGCCCGTGCCAACCGCAGCGGCCGGTGTGAACGCCGGCGCGCCGATGTTGCCGGACGTGTCGTTATTGAACGCTCCGCGGTCATTGCCGAGCGCGCCTGGGTCGTCAAAGGTGTAGTGAGAAACCAACGCTGCGGGCGCGGACACAACCGCCACGAACAGCAACGCAATCGAGAACGCCAACCATCGCATGATGAACTCCTTCAATTCCACGATTTGAAGATGAAAAATCGTCAACCCGAGCGGACCACCCGCAGGGCATCACTCTAAAATATCACAATCGACATTAAGATCAAACACTTTTCCGGGATTCCCCCGAATTCTTTTGGTAAATATTGAAATTACATATGTTTACGGACCAGAAAGTTCCGCAAAAATCAAGACCACCGGTATCTTGCATGCTGTATTCGATCCAGCAACGTCACGTACAATCCGTATGACGCCACGCACCGACCATCACGGCAAGGGGTGGACCGTGAAAGAACAACTCGAGCAACTGATCCAAAATCTGACCGAAGGCGATGCCGACGACAAGCAATCGGCCGCGCACGCATTGATCGCATTGGATCGGGCGGCTGTCGGTTTGCTTTGGCCGTTGCTGAATGATGAGCAGCCGGCGGTACGGCTGTCGGCGATTGACATCCTCTGTGAAATCGGGCCGCCCGCTGCGCCCGCGCTGCCTCAATTGGAACGCCTGCTCAACGACGCCGACACCGATGTGGTGCGGCAAGCGCGCACCGCCATCTTCAGCATCGATCCACAATACCTCACCGCTCGCTCGCGCAAGCGTCACGGCCGGCTCGCCACTATCGTTGCGGTCATGGTGCTGCTGGTGATCGCAGCCGTGGTGTTCAACCTCCCCGCCCGAATCAACAACCTCGTGGGCGGCGATGCGTATTTTGATGGGCAGCACGTGGATGTGTGGACCGAACAACTGGACCGCACCCACGAACAATCCCTGATTGCCGCCGCGCGTCTGGAAGCCGGCGGCGGTGACGCGCTGCCCGTGTTAACCGCGATCGCCGGCGACAAATCCGCCAATCTGGACGCCCGCCGCAAAGCGATCGAGTTGATTGGCAAACAAAAAACCAAGGAAGCAACCAAGGTGTTGATGGCACTGCTGAATGATCCGGATTGGTCGTTATCGCGAAGCAAAGATCGCACCATCCGAATCCAGATCATCGAAGCACTGGACGCTTGCGGCGAAACGGCGATGCCGGCAGTCTCCGTACTGCGCAAGGCACTGGCAGCCCCCATGAGCGCATACGGCCTGGAGCGATACAAAACCGTCTCCACCCTCTCGGATCTCGTCGAATACAGGCGGGCACTTGCATCCGCGCTGCTGAGCATCGACGACAACAAATCCATGCCCGCGATTTCGTCACGATTCGTGGGACATGACATCTATGCCCCGCCCAAACGTTGGTACACGTTGAGTTACACCAAGGACAGCCAGCGTCTCACCACACTCCGCGGCGATGGTTCACTGCGCGGGGCAACCATTGTGAGTTGGTCGCTCAACAATCGCCACGACTCAGACTATTTCCAACCCTTCGACGGTGTGGGAGCGTGTGCGATTCATCCCGACGGCATACGTGCCGCGGTCGCTGACGTGGTTGGCAACATCACCCTCTACCGAGTTGGAAATCGTGAACGCCTTTCGGTGATGGGCGCGATGCCCAATCAAGGCAAAGTGATGCGGCTATCGGCAAACCTGAGGCCGATGGCTTACAACTCGGACGGCAACACCTTGGCGATCATTCGTGGTAACGTTTTGAAGGTCTACGATGTGCGCCAATCACCTTATGGACACGACGATATTGACACCCCGCCCACCGGTCGACCACTCAGTGTGTTGTTTTCAAACGACGGCCGGACGCTGGCCGTGCTGGACACTTCGCGGTTCGCCGGATCAACCCAGAATCCGCGGGGCACATGGTGGGTTTACGGACTGAACGCCGACGCCGATCAACGCACGTGGCAACTTCGCCAACGTCTGGCTGACAGCGGTCCGTTTGACGAGATTTCCGTGCTTTCCCAAGACGGCAAGCTGATGGCCGTCAACGCCGGCTCCGCCGAAATGCAGGTTCACATTCGTGATACGCAAACCGGTAAGTTGGTCACGACCTGTCAATCCAAGTCGACCCTCAGCGGCGCCACCTCACTTCAGTTCATTGAACGCGACAAGTTGGCGGCCGGCCATCGATCGGGCGAAATCACAATATGGAACGCGCGATCGGGTGAACGCCTGTCCGATCTGGACTGGCATTTGACCGAGGTGCAGGCCCTGGCGGTTTCACCCAATGGCAACGAACTTGCCTCGGCTGACAAACACGGTTGGGTACGGCTGTGGGATTTGGAATCCAATGAGGATTAACATGTGCGTTTCTCAACTTTGAACCGCGTCGCCCTCATTCACTTGGACTGACCACAATCCAATCCACTGTTGGCAACACCCTGCCGTCATCGAATGTGACGCCGTGGGAATTTTTTGGTGAACGTCCGTCGTCGGCCTTCGAGGTCACGCAGGTGGCGAGGGAGACGATGCCATGGGCGGTTACCGATTTGACTTCACCGGGTTCGCTGACGCCGTTGGCGTTGCGGTCGAACCAGAGT
>JANQKH010000584.1 GCA_028281215.1 Phycisphaeraceae bacterium
TGTCGAAGCCGACGAAGCAACGTACAACCTGCACATCATGGTGCGGTTTGAAATTGAACGCGCGGTGATCGCGGGCGACCTCGACGTCGACGGCATCCCCGAAGTGTGGAACACGAAATACAAGGAATACCTCGGCCTCGACGTGCCGGACGACCGCCGCGGCTGCTTGCAGGACATTCACTGGTCACTGGGCAGCATGGGTTACTTTCCGACGTACACGCTGGGCAATCTATACTGCGCCCAGTTCTTTGAAAAGGCGTCGACCGACCTGCCCAACCTGCAAAACCAGTTTGAACAGGGCAACTTTAAGCCGTTGAAAGACTGGTTGATCACAAACATTCACAGCCACGGCAAGCGTTACCCGGCGGCGCAACTGTGCGAAGTGGTGACCGGCAAGCCGTTGAGCACCGCCCCGCTGATGCGCCACCTGGAAGGCAAACTGCGACCGCTATATGGCATCTGATTAGCCCCAAAGGAAAACGGCGCTATGTTCCGTTGGACGGTTTCACTGGCGATGTTGCTCTGGCTTGCGGTTGCGAGCGTGTCCCTGTTTGTCGACGCGCCGACGATTGGCGATGTGTCGCCCGAACCGGGTGAAGACAAAAACGCATCGGCGACAAAAGCGAACGTCGCCACACCTGCGGCGCACACGAATTTCCTTCAACGCGACGGTCAGCCTCTGATCGGTTTCGCGGTCAACCTGCACTACAACGACGATCGCGAACGCTACCTGCAAGCGATTGATGACATTGCCGACCTCGGCTGCAACGCCGTGTTGTTTGCAACGCCGGCGTTTCAGACCAACGGCGCATCGTCAGAGATTCGTATCGAAACCGGGCCGGGGCGCGGGCCTTATCGCGAGCGCTTGATTGAACTCATTCGCCGCGCCAAACAGCATGGGATGGCGACCGCACTGATGCCGACGGTGTTGTTCACCAATCCGCGAGGCGGCGAGTGGCGGGGTAAAATCGTGCCCGACAGTTGGGACAAATGGTGGCAAAGCTATCACCGCATGACCGACCACTTCGTTGCCATCGCCAACGAAGCGGGGGTCGACCTGTATGTTGTCGGTTCCGAACTGCTCACCACCGAGAAACATGCACAGCGGTGGCACAAGGTGATCGACCGCGTGCGGCAACGCTTCGACGGAGCGCTGACCTACTCCGGCAATTTCGACGCTTATGCCGACCCCACCTTCTGGGACAAACTCGACCTGGTCGCGATGAACGCCTACTTCGACCTGACTGTCGGCCACAATGACGACCACCCGCCGATGGAGCACTTGGTTGAACAGTGGCGTGAACATCGCAAGCGAGCCGTGGCTTATGCGAAAAGCCAGGGCAAGCCGTTGCTGTTCACGGAGATGGGTTATCCAAGTGCGCCGTGGGGTTTGAAGGATCCTTGGGATTACATGCCTTACGACGACACCGTCGCCGATCACGCGGTACAGCACGACGGGTACGAGGCGTTTTTCCAAACATGGTCGGGCGATTTGAAACGCACCGGCGCACACAACGCCACGAGCGAATCGAGTGCATCGTTTGTTGGCGTTTTTTTCTACGAGTGGGATCCCTACCGTACCGGCGATGCCAAAGACACGCGGTACGGCATTCGCGGCAAACCGGCGTTCGATCTGATCAAGGCTCGCATCGATGCGTTGCGGAATTAGATTCCCTCGGCCGAGAACCGATGTTGCGTCCGCACTCACAACTCGCCACACTTCCCCTATGAATCAGATCAGTATCTTGATGTGTTGGCTCGTCATCGTATTGGTGTTCACGGGCGCCACCGGTTGTGCTTCGACGACGGTCGTCGATTCACCCAGCCCGCCGGAATACTTGTCCCTGCAACTGCACATGGCGACGAACAAACGGCAATACACCTACTTCGAGTTGAAGGGCGACGGCGAACTTCACTACGGCGGCGGACGCATGGGCATGTTGCGCAACGCGGAACCGGTGACGACCCTTTCCGCCAAACAACAGCAAGCCGTCTGGGACGTCATCCGCAAACACCAACTGCTGAACGCCGACGGCTCGTTCATTCCCGACTACGAAACGGTGAAGTGGGAGTTGACAGTTCGCACCAGCCCGCATTCGCTTGGTCGCACGATCCGCACCGGCGATGATCAGGTCACAGGAATCAGGGAACTGCACGATCTACTTTTCAAGTACCAATCGGCGGTACGGTTCCGCGATCTGGAAGTGGATCGTTAATCACGGGTGAATGATGCCGCACCGTGTTGTGTGTGTTAAACTATGTATGGTGTTTCACTTTCTGCTGTGGGAGATTTTTTCACGAGAGTTGATCTAGGTGTCTGAAGAAGCTGCGACAACCCACAACATTCCAGGTCAACCGCTCGACGCAATTCGTTGCGAGTGCGGCACGACGGTCACCGTCGAAGAGATGGAGCCGCTGTCGACCGTGGAATGCCCCAACTGTCACGCGCAGTTTCCGGTGACGGTGAAGCTTGGCAATTTTTTGTTGCTGAGCCGACTCGGCAGCGGCGCGATGGGCGATGTGTATGAAGCCAAGGACCGCACGCTCGGTCGACATGTCGCGATCAAAGTCATCGGCGGCAAGGCAACTGTCAGCGAAAAAACCATCCGCGACTTCGTCTCCGAAGCGCGCTCGCTCGCCCAACTGAACCATCGCAACGTTGTGCAAATTCACAGCATCGGCGTCG
>JANQKH010000621.1 GCA_028281215.1 Phycisphaeraceae bacterium
ACCACGCCGAACTGTTCCCGCACCGTCGCGCGCGGCAGTTGGCGTGGTGATGCAGGAGCCGTTCCTGTTCGCCAAGTCGCTGGCGGACAACATTCGTCACGGCCACGCCCGCGCCCGCGATCAGGAAATCACCGCCGCCGCCGAAGCCGCGTGCATTCATGACACCATCGCCGGCTTCGATCAGGGCTATGAAACCGTGATCGGCGAGCGCGGCGTGAACCTGTCAGGCGGACAACGTCAGCGCGTCGCTATTGCCCGCGCGCTGGTCGGTGATCCGGCGATCCTTGTGTTCGATGATGCGCTCAGCGCCGTTGACAGCGAAACCGAAACGATGATCCTTGACGCGCTGGCCAAACGGCGGGGCAAACGGACGACGATCATCATCGCCCACCGTCTGTCAGCCGTCATGCAAGCCGACCGCATCCTTGTGCTCGACAAAGGCAGCATCACCCAACGCGGCACACATGAACAGTTACGGGAACAGGAAGGCTTGTACCAACGCCTGTGGCACATTCAAAGCAACCTGGAACAGGATCTGGATGAGTCGCTGGTGTGATGGATGTTACTTGGCTGGTTTGTGGAACCCCGAGGACATCGAGAAGGGGCGGAGGAAAATGAGGAGATTTCGACAGATGGAAAGGAACGATGGAACACCGATCAGAATTCAATCTTCTTCTCACCAAACTCACACCCACTCGGTGTCCTCGATGTTCTCTTTGATACGCAGTATGCACAGTACGCACAGTACGCAAGAGTAGAAGCGAATGAACCACGACTTCACCGAAGATGAATTTCATGGCAAGCTGGATCTGTCGATGTGGCGACGGATTCTCGGTCGATCGAAACGTTACAAGCGCAACTGGATCGCGCTGGGTACGGTGGCGATCGGTGCGGCGATTGGAGACGCTTCCTTCGCACTGTTGACCATGCTCGTCATCGATGAAGCGGTGAAGCACGGTGTCAGCGGTGCGTTGTGGACGTACATCGGTGCGTATGTGGCGTCGGTTACTTTTCTGTGCGTGTGTGTGTGGGTGTTCATTTATAACGCCGGCAAAATCTCGCGTTACCTGAGCCATGACATTCGCAGCGAAGCGTTCGACAAACTGCAAACGTTATCGTTCAGTTATTACGACCGCCGACCGGTGGGCTGGATCATGTCGCGCTTGACCAGCGACTGCGATCGTCTGTCGCAGATTCTTGCGTGGGGCATGCTCGACCTGTTGTGGGGCATTTGCGTGGTGACGTTGATGTCGGTGGTGATGCTGATTCTCAACTGGAAGCTGGCGCTGATCGTGCTTGCAGTGGTGCCGCCGCTGCTGATCGTGAGTAAGTTCTTTCAAAAACGCATCCTGCTGATGAGCCGAAAGATTCGCAAGAGCAGTTCGATCATCACGGCGTCGTACAACGAATCACTGATGGGTGTGCGGACCACGAAGACCCTCGTGCGTGAGCAGGACAACCTCGGCGAGTTCAAACGGCTGTCGACCGACATGTATGACCACTCGATGCGTAACGCAATTCTGTCGGCGGTGTACCTGCCGATTGTTACCAGCCTTGGCGCCGCGGCAGCGGGCGCGGTGATATGGTTCGGCGGCGTCAACGCCATTGCCGGCACGATGACACTCGGCGCCCTGATCGCCTTCATCAGCTACGCCACGCAGTTCTTCGGCCCGATCGGACAGATGGCGCGCATCATCACCGAAATGCAAGGCGCGCAGTCGTCCGGCGAACGTGTCATGGGTTTGCTCGAAACCGAGCCGGATGTGAAAGACTCTGAGCAAGTGATTGCGCGCATGGCCGAAGTCGAACGTACCAAGGCGGAAGGTGAAAAGATGACAACGACGATCGAAACGAACAAACCTTCCGACTTCTCGCTTCCGACTCCCGGCCTCAACGCGACATTTTTGAGCGAGCGATCGCAGATCGCATTCGACGGGTACGCCGACACGTTGTCGACCATCGAATTCCGCCACGTCGACTTCGCCTACCAGGACGGCACGCCGGTGCTCGATGACTTCAACCTCACCGTTCGGCCGGGCCAGACCATCGCGCTCGTCGGCCCCACGGGCGGCGGTAAAAGCACCATCGTTAACCTCGTCTGCCGTTTCTACCAACCCACCGCCGGCCAAGTGCTCATCGATGGCGTCGACTACCGCGAACGTTCCCTGCACTGGCTTCAAAGCAATCTGGGTATCGTCCTGCAAACACCACATCTGTTCTCCGGCTCCATCAAGGAAAACATCCGTTACGGCCGACTCGACGCCACCGACGAAGAAGTCCATCGCGCTGCTCAACTCGTCAACGCCCATGACTTCATCGCCGATATGAAAGACGGTTACGACACCGAAGTCGGCGAAGGCGGCGGACGACTGTCGACCGGCCAAAAACAATTGATCAGCTTCGCCCGCGCCATCCTCGCCGATCCGCGCGTCTTTGTCATGGACGAAGCGACGTCGTCGATCGACACCGAAACCGAACACCTGATCCAGCAAGGCCTCGAACGCATCCTCGAAGGCCGCATCAGTTTCGTGATCGCCCACCGATTGTCGACCATTCGCGCCGCCGACCGCATCCTCGTCATCGAAGGCGGCCGCATCGCCGAGCAAGGCACGCACGCTGAATTGATTGCCGAACGTGGGAAATACTTCGCGCTGTACACCAGCCACGCGCGGATGGATGCGGAGTGAACACGCGCCATAAGGCGCCGATTCGTGGAACGGCCTCAACACGAGCCCCGATCGCTAGGGAAGGGGTTGGATGGGGCATTGGTTGAAGGATCCACTCCCTCACGGTCGGGGCTCGTACCGAACCTCTGCTGATATACTGATAAACACCACCGGGGCCATTGCGTCGTTCAGCCTCACCGTTCGAGTGCATGCCGTGTCGACCATCAATTTCAATTCGCCAACCAATACGCTGCCAACCCGCCGCGAAATGCTGCGGGTTGGGGGCGCACTTGGCCTGTCGTTCGTCGGCCTGAGCCAGTCACTTGCTGCTCAACGTTCGAACAAGAAGGGCGGCGCGTTCGGCCAAGCCAAGGCCTGCATTGTGCTCTTCCTCGCCGGCGGCCCGCCCCAACATGAAACGTGGGATCCCAAACCCGACGCCGCGTCCAACATTCGCGGCGACTTTGGCACGATCAGATCCAGTTTGCCCGGCCTTCGCGTCGGCGAACTCATGCCCAAACTTGCCAAGCAGGCCAAGCATTGGTCCGTCCTCCGCGCGGTGTGCACGGCCGACAACGCGCACTCGGCAAGTGGCTATTACATGCTCACCGGTCGGCCGCACTCGCCGAAGGGCCAGGAGAACGCGACGCCGAAAGATCCCAATCTTTGGCCAAGCGTTGGCGCGGTCGCCAACAAACTACTCCCGCGCCGCGGGCCGCTACCTGGGGCGATCATCGTGCCGGAGCACATCTGGAACACCGGCATGATTCCCTGGCCCGGTCAGGACGCGGGCTGGCTCGGCCGTGCCGCCGATCCCTGGCTCATCCAGTGCGATCCGAACAAGCCGAACTTCACGATGTCCGGCCTGTCGCTGCCGCCGAACGTCGATGCCGCGCGACTCAAGCAACGCCTGTCGCTGCACCAGCAGATGAACAAACAGTTTGATGCATACCAGCGACTGCGCGATTTCGAAGGACACGATGCGTGGTCGAAGACCGCCATCGATCTGCTCGCCAGCCGCAACACGCGCAAAGCATTTGACCTTGACGAAGAGAAGCGCGAAACACGCGACGCCTACGGCCGCCACCGTTTCGGACAGAGCGTTCTGCTCGCCCGCCGACTTGTCGAATCCGGTGTGTCACTCGTGCAGGTCAACTGGACGCGCGATCCCGACGGCACGAACGACAGCCCGATGTGGGACACGCATCGCAAGAACAGTTTCTGGTTGAAGAATCGCTTGATGCCACCGATGGATGCTGCGGCCAGCGCGCTGGTGGATGACCTTCGCGAACGCAATATGCTGGACGACACGCTCGTCGTCTGGATGGGCGAGTTCGGCCGCACGCCCAAGATCAACGGCAACGGTGGGCGGGACCATTGGGGCAACGTCTTTTCCATCGCCATGACCGGCGGCGGCGTCAAACCCGGCATCGTCCACGGCGCCTCCGACCTCAACGGCGCCGAACCCAAAGACGGCGTCGTCAAACCGGAAAACATCCTCGCCACAATTTTTCACTGTCTCGGGTTGAGCGGTGAAGACACGATTGCCGACCCGACGGGAAGGCCCCACCACATCGCCACAGGTGAACCGATTCGGCAGATTCTGTGACACTCAACCGTAGGTCCGGGCCCGCCCGGACAAATGAAACCACAACGACCAACCGTGTCCGGGCAGGCCCGGACCTACGTGGCTGTGACACCCGCGTTGAATTGCCCCTTGGGCGCCATCACACGGCCGAAGGCAGTGTGATGCTGTCGCGCGAGCAGCACCACTCTGCCTGCGGCCGAGTAGTGGCACCCGGCTCGTCCGTCACGGTTTCAGTGGCGACTCTTAAAGAAGTACAATTCAAGCCATGAGAAAACTGCTCAGAATCGTTTTCTTTTCATTGCTGTGTGTCGCCATCTTGGGTGTGAAGCCGTCCGCCCATGGCGCCGAACCGACGAAGCACCAGAGGAAGCAACTGCTGTACCTTGCGGCAGGCAATCATCTGACTACCTATCGAATTGATCCAGCCACAGGTCAACTCGATCAACTCCAGTCATTACCGCTTGCCGGTGCGGGACCATTCACGTTTTCACCCAGTGGCAAACGCATGTATGCTGTCGCCAGACTGTCCGCCGATGAAGGCAACAAACCTGCGATCGCCACGCTCGACATCCAATCCGACGGCCAACTCAAACTCGTCACTCGCGCCGCCATCGATCTCCGACCCGGTTACCTGATGACGGACAAAACCGGTGCCTACATCGCCGGCAATCACTACGGCCCGGGCAAAGCCACTGTCTGGAAACTGCGCGGCGGCGTCTACAAAGGTGACACCGTCAAGGAACTGACGCTCGAACAACGCGCCCACAGCGCGGTCTTTTCGCCCGACAACCGCTGGCTGCTTGTCCCCGCCACTGGTCCCAACAAAGTGTTCATTCATCAATTCAATGCAGCCACCGGCGAAGCGAACGCCAACACGCCGCCGTTCGCAATGGGACCGCAAGGCGAAAACGATGCACGCCAACCCCGACATCTGATCTTTCACCCCAACCTGCCGGTCGTTTACACCACCAACGAACGGGAGTTGCCCGGCGTCGGCGTCTGGAAGTGGGATGCCAAGCGAGGCACGCTAAAAACCATCCAGAACATCGTGTCGTTACCAACCGGCTTCGAAGGTCGGATCACCACCGCTGACCTTCATCTGACGCGCGACGGCAAGTACCTCTACATTTCCAACCGTGACGGCACGAACCGCAACGCCAAAACCGGCCGTGACAGCATTGTCGGATTCAAAGTCGATCCAAAAACCGGTCGCCTCAGTCTGATCAACCACAACGCTTGCGAACGCATCCCGCGATCGTTCTGTCTCGATGGGACCGATCGCTATGTCTACGTCGCCGGGCAAGGCGATGACCGTCTCGGTGCCTACCGCATCGATGCCGACACGGGCAAGCTGAGTAAAGTGAAACAGTACGAAGTCGGCAGTCGGCCGATCTGGGTTGAAGCGCTGATCCTGCCAGTGAACCAATAGTTTCAGGACACGCCGCAATCCCCGACCGCCGACATGGCACGGCGTCACTCAATCACAAACGAAACGTTCACACGCGCGGAGATCGCAATCTGTCCCGCGGCGAAACCCGTGCCCGCACTGGCGCCGGAGATGTTTTGGATTGAATTTTGTGTGTACATGCCGCCTCGCATGGTGTATGCGCCGCCGCCCCATGTGTTT
>JANQKH010000708.1 GCA_028281215.1 Phycisphaeraceae bacterium
TCTCGTCGAGCGGCAGATGCACCAGCATGTCGCTGGGCATTTCAACCTTGTCGCCTTTGGTAGCTTTGGCCGTCTCGGCGATAACCCACTGTTGGAACGCCGGTTCCACCTGCTTGGCCCGTGCAGCGATCTTCTGATCAATCTGCTTCTGCTGCGCTTCGATGGCGGCAACCTTCGAATCACGTTCTTTGTCCGGCACGTTCACCACCGGCGCTTGATTGCCGCGCCGTGTCTGCATGCCGGGGTCGGTCGTCTGATTGAAGAATGCATAGATGCCGTAGTATTCTTTCTGCGTAATCGGATCATACTTGTGATCATGGCACTGCCCGCATTCGAGCGAGATACCCAGCCACACATTGCCCGTGGTCTTGACTCGATCGACGACGTACTCCACACGATACTCTTCAGCGATCGCGCCGCCTTCATCGGTGGTGCCGTGGTTGCGGTGAAAACCGGATGCGATTTTCTGATAGGGCGTTGCGTTGGGAATCAGGTCGCCGGCGAGTTGTTCGATCGTGAACTGGTCGAAAGGCATGTTGGCGTTGTATGCATCGATCACCCAGTTGCGCCAAGGCCACATCGTGCGCGGCCCGTCGGCGTGAAAGACACTGCTGTCGCCGTACCGACCGGCGTCCATCCAAGCCAGCGCCATGCGTTCACCGAAGGACTTTTTCGCGAGAAAACGGTCGACCATCTTCTCATACGCGTTGACTGACTTATCCGCGACAAAGGCATCGATTTCCGCCAGGGTTGGCGGCACGCCGGTCAGGTCAAACGACACCCGGCGGATCAGCACTTCCCGCGCCGCTTCCGGCGAAGGCGTCAAACCTGACTTTTCCAGCCGCGCCAGGATGAACGCGTCAATCGGATTGCGTACCCAGCCTTTGTTTTTGACGGTTGGCACGGCCGGCTGTTTGGGAGATTCGAATGACCAGTGTCCCTGCCACTTGGCGCCTTGTTTGATCCATCGCTTGATCAGGCTCTTCTCTTTTGCACTGAGTTTCTTGTTGCTCTTCGCCGGCGGCATGCGTTCATCGGGATCTTCGTGATTGATCAGATACCACGCTTCACTGTCATCCAGTGAACCAGGCTTGAACGGCCACACACCGTCACGTTCACCCAACGCGTGCTCTTTGATGTCGAGCCGCAGTTTGGCTTTGCGATGCTTCTTGTCCGGACCGTGGCAGAAAAAACATTTGTCGGAAAGGATCGGCCGAATGTCGCGGTTGAAATCCACGTCATCCGCGGCGGAAACCGGCTCGACCTGCAAGATCAGGCTCACCATCACCATGAACGCGGTGAGGTTGAATTTGAGAACAAAACTGTTCATGTCGGGCACACTCCGTGGCATGATCAGGAAGCAATTGGCCTTTCGCCGAATTGCCAAACCTGCAAAACTTTGAATCGGCCATTATAGGTCATCAGGCACAATCCCCGTAGCTTGAACTGCAACAATTGCCCTTGCGGCCCAGCACAGTGTCGTAAAAGCATGTCTATCCGACGCATAGGTGATACTTGACTCATCACCTTCCCTGAGAACGCTGTAAGGGAAAACCGGGGACGGACGAACTGTACGGAACGGGTGAAACCGGTCAGTCATCCAGGCTCAGGATATCGTCCACCGTCAAGTTCCATTTCCACTTGTCCATGATGTGTTTGATGTCGTCCGCGGGCGTGGCGTGAGTTTGAAGGTTCATCTCCGCGAGCTTTTCAGCCCACTTGTAGAGCACGGGTTTGGTGACCTGCTTGTATTTGAGCAGTACGCGAATCTCCTGCCACCACTTGGACTCCGGCTCCTGAATGACCACGTCATAACCGTGCTCTCGTGCGAACACCACGTATCGCTTGGACTCATTGTTTCGGCTGTTGCCGCGATCGACGACGATAGGGTGCCGCCCTTCTTCGACCGCCGCCTTGAAACGATCAAAGTTCCACTGCCGGGCCTGCTCCATCAGTTTGGAATCGAAGTCAAAAGTGTTCGGGTCGTCACCGACACACTCGAAGAAGTAACGATCCGTTTCGCAGATCACGCCTTGTTCGCCGGCAATTTTCTTCGCCGTCGTGCTTTTGCCGCAACTGGGCAGGCCTCGCATCATATAAACGGTTTTACCGGACATGGTCGGCGTCGACTCGGGGTTGTTGGCTTCATCGACCAGATCGGCCTGAACCATCAAATCAATCGACGCTTCACGAGGTTCGCCGCCGGAGTCGCGAATCTGTTGACGAACGGCCACGGCGTCGGCGGACCGGTTTTCACGGTCGTACCGCGCGGCACGACGACGGGCGTCGGCGAAGCTGAGCGGGTCCAGCTTACCGTGCAGGTTCATTCGCGATTGTGTGCGGATGCGAACGTTGCGGATGCGCGTGTCCTCTGATCCATAGTGATACTTATACGATTCGTCCCCTCGCATGAAATCGTAGCGTGTCAGACCTTGGGTGATCGCCCAGCGAATGCTGTGTCCGTGCATCACAAAGCCGGCGGGCGGTTTCCGCCAACTCTTGTCGCGCCCCGTGGTCTTGACGTGCATCACGCCTTTGCGTTGATCAATGTAGTTGCCTAGCGCCGCCACCGGCGTGTCTCCCGACCAGAGGATCGGCAGATACAGCACGCCCGCGTGCAATCCTTCCAACAGAATGACGCGATAGCGCTTGGTCAGCGAATCGATGCGATCCCCCTTTCGCTGTTCCCACATCTGCCGCCAGAGCGAAACGAGGATGTCGACGTCACGTTCAAACGTGTCCGGCGTCGACTCGGTGATGCGCAGGTCATCGGCGTTGTCCACCTGCCGCAGCGCTCTTCGCAATTTCATGCGCGTACTAGAACTGAGCTTCTCGGCGAGAAAGGTGTCGAAGTCGTCCGCGAGATCCACCGCCGGGCAAACGTCGTTGTCGATCCCGTCCTGGTTTTTTCCGCGCGGACGTTCCTCAATGACGAAATCGTCAGTGTCAAAAGATTCCAGAAACAGTTCGAGGCGATGGTCGGGCAAGCGCAGGTGCTCCATCTCCAACTGCGCCCAACGATGGGATTGCAACGCCGACGCCAGCGCGGGGATCACTTGCGTTTCGGAATCGGACAGACAAAGGAAACCAGTGTAGTCGGCCCAGAAGGCGCGGCCTGGCATGAGCAGTTCATTGCACAGCACACCGTGCCGCTTGCTTTTATAGAGTTCAACCCGAAGGGGCATCGCCGCAGCCAATTGCTCGCCCTGCTTCACGATGAGGATGCGCCAGTCTTTGTCCAGAAAACCAAGCACGCCTTCCAACCATCGAGAGGACAGAAAGAAATGGGCGTGCGGATCGGCGTCGTACAGCGTGTCCCACTGCGACCGGCAGGCGCGAAACTGCTCGATGTTGTCAATCACGTCCACACGCATGTGAGTTTCCCGAGACGGACGCACGAGTGCGTTTCGTGCCTACCTGTGAAAGATCGGTTGAGGACGCCGGACAGTCAAACCGGGCGCGGCAAATCCAAAAGAAAACGGGCAGGCTTTGCAGCCTGCCCGTGGAAGTGATTGTGGCGGTGAGGATCAGATTTCGAGCAGCACGCCGTTACCGAAGTCGAGCACGAGATCGTAAGCACCAGTGTCCGCATTCGCCTTCTTCTGGAAGATCAGGCAAATCGTGACGGTTTCACCGGCTGCGACGGTTCGCTTGACTTCGCTGCCTTTGAATTCATCTTCCGTGATTTCAGCGGAACCGCCGTTCTCGTTGCCTTTGAAGATCACCTTATTGTCCAGTTTGACCTTCTTGAGGCTGCCGTTGGAATCGGGGTAATCGAGGTTCAGATTTTCCAGGACCAAGTCTTCGCCAGTCGTGTTGGTGAAGGTGATGTTCACCTTTCGCCATCTCACGTCCATGCTGTCCATCTGCATCGCGGGTGCGGGATCGGACTTGTCGTCACCCTTGTCGGAACCTTGATCAGAGCCGCGATCCGAACCGTTGTCACTGCCCTTGTCAGAACCACGGTCCGAACCCTTATCGCTGCCCTTATCAGAGCCACGGTCCGAACCCTTATCGCTGCCCTTGTCAGAACCGTTGTCCGAACCCTTATCGCTGCCCTTATCCGAACCCTTATCGCTGCCCTTGTCCGAACCCTTATCGCTGCCCTTGTCATCGCTGACCCAATACTTGGCACTGTCGTCGTCGGTCACGTCACCCGAAACGCCGTCGGTCGGGGTGCCGGTGACCACCGCTGTGTTCATGAAGTCACCTGCTTCGGTGGCTTCAATCATCGCGGTGAATAGCCATTCTTCATCAAGGTCCAGTTCACCGTCGAGGTCAGTGTCGCCATCGTTGAAACCGTCCATGTCGATGTCGACGTCTTCAGCGAGGAAGTCATCGGATGTATCATCCGGCGTGGCGTTGTCGTCAGTGACCACAATGTCCTTCAGATCCACATCGCCGGTGTTGCGAACGGTGTAGTTGAACATGATCTTGTCACCAACCGTGGCCTTAACCATGTCGCCGCCACCGTCGGAACCGCCATCGGAACCCTTATCAGAGCCCTTGTCGGAACCGCGGTCAGACCCACCGTCGGAACCCTTGTCCGAACCGGCATCACTGCCGCCGCCGTTGCCGCCGACGATGACCACGTTGCCGTCACCGTCGAACGTTGCCGAGCCACCGTCTTCGTTGACGAAGCCGACCAGCGTCATCGCGCCAAGCACGTCGCCGAGAATGATCGGCTGAGAGCACGAGGTGTGATATTCACTTGTCTGAAGCAGGTCGCCGGTTTCCGCATCGAAGATGTGGATGAAGGTCTGCGACTTGAAGCTGGTCTGACCCGGTGTCGCCGTGGCGACGATCTCGTCGCCGATGTTCGCATCACCTTCGAAGAAGATGCGGCCGTCGGTGTCGTCGGCATCTTCCTGATCCGAAATGCGGATGAAGACCGTGTTGTCGCCGGCCGGATCACCGAAGATCACCTGGGCCTTACCGTCATCCTGCTGCGTAATCGCCTCGTCACCGGAACCGGTGTAAAGGAAGATCAACTGGTGGGGCTTGCCGAGTTCATCGCAGAGGTCCGAACCAGGATCACCCGGGTCGCCTGGATCGTCCGAAGGAATCACCTTGACCGACTTGTCGATCTCGATGCCCGGCTTGCTCTTGCCGAAGTAGTGAGCTGGATCGTCATCCATGACCATGCGGCCCGACGCATCTTCACCGATCACCTTGGCAATGTTCTTGTGCTGACCGGCGGTCAGCGTGGTGCTGGCCATGAAGAGCCATTCTTCACCCGGATCGAGCAGACCGTTCATGTTGAGATCGCCATCGTTGAAACCATCGTCGTTGGCGTCGACGGTTTCAGGCGTGAAATCATCCGAGTTATCACCAGGCGTCGCGTTGTCGTCTACCAGTGAGGTAATCGTCAACGGCAGGTCACCCGGGTTCGAGACCACATACTGGAAGACGACCTTGTTGCCGACGTGACCAATCGGGCCGGTGGGAACATCAGCGTCAACGCCCATGCGATCCATAATCTGGTCGACGAGGTGATCCGGTGCGGGGACGTCGTCCTTGTCGTCTTTGTCATCGGATTTGTCGTCGCCCTTGTCACTGCCCTTATCCGACCCCTTATCGCTGCCCTTGTCGGAACCACGATCTGAACCCTTGTCAGAGCCGTCATCGCTGCCCTTGTCGGAGCCGCGATCTGAACCCTTGTCAGAACCGTCATCGCTGCCCTTGTCGGAACCACGATCTGAACCCTTGTCCGAGCCGTCGTCGCTGCCCTTGTCGGAACCACGATCTGAACCCTTGTCAGAGCCGTCATCGCTGCCCTTGTCGGAGCCGCGATC
>JANQKH010000713.1 GCA_028281215.1 Phycisphaeraceae bacterium
TCGGCCACTTCACCACGACCGGCCTCGGCGTGTTGCTCATCGGCTTCTATCGCGTGTCTCATGAGAAACGGCCCGAGCGTCCGTATCACCATAAAAAGCATGATCTGCTATGGGACGATCGTGAATACCCCATGTTGACCAATCGCAACGGGATCGTTGTCATCCGCGATGTCGAACCGGGCGAAACACTGATGATTGAAGCGGACGGTTTCGCGCCCGCAGCCGTGCATGCCAAGAACACGGGCATGCGTCGATACATCGTGGTGAACAACCTGAGCAACATGGCAAAACAGGATCAATCACTTACACCGGTGCAACGCAAACAGATGGCCAGGGATGGTAATGCCATCGGCATCGAACAGTGGGACGCATTCGGGCGAACCATCGACATGCTGTCAGATGATGAAGTCCTGATCGTGCGCCTGCAACGCGAGCAAGATTAGCTGCCAATCATATCTTTCACGGCGGCTTTGAAATCAGGAAATGCTTGTGGGGTGAGCAGGTCATCGCCGGTGAACAGGGTCACCTGCTCATATCGACCGTGATTCGGCTGTTGGCATACATGAATCACGCCGGCGATCGCATCAATGATCCATGTTTCGGTGATCCCGTGTGACGCGTAGTAATCGCGCTTGACGTGGAGGTCGAACTCCAGTGTTGAATCGGAGACTTCGATCAGCAGGAAGATGTCGCCGGGGATGGGCAGGCCGTTGCGATAAAAATCGTTGCGCGGGCGAAGCAGAGCGAGATCAGGTTCGGGTTCGCCATGAAGATCGATTCGAATCGGATTCTGAACCGAAACAAGTGCCTGGTTGCCGAGTTACTGAAAATGTTTGTCAAGCCGTGCAACGATACTGAAGTGGTGTGAGCCGGTCAGTGACAGATGAATGATCTCCCCGTTGATCAGTTCAACCCGGTCGCTGCGATTCAACAAGCCAACTTCCACCATGCGGTGGTATTCCCGAACGGTGAAGCGTCGACGGGTAGGTTGTCCCGCCGTTGCTATTGTCATCAAGGAATTATGCCGGGGCTCATGGAAGATTCCTACCGTGTATTCCGCTGATGGATTGCAACATGGCAATTTTCCGCGACAATCTCCGTATGGACAATGACAGGATCGATGCCGTCCAATTTCAATCCGCCATCAGGAACCTCATCGACGAACTGTTTGACGGCCCAACCGATGACTTTGCCTTCATCCTCGGCCGCGACGATCCCGGTTTGCTCGGCACGCTGTCCACCATCTCGCCGGATGCGGCTTCAAAGCCGGGTGCCAACGGTGGTCATTCCATCGTCGGGCATGTACATCATGTCTGGTTCTGCCTTGATGTGCTCAACCGTTGGGCGGCCGGTGACGACAACGCGTTCTTTGAGGCAGATTGGGCGAGCAGTTGGAATGTCAAAACCGTTGATGAGACGGCGTGGTCGGCGTTGATCGAACAGGTGAAATCGGCAGGACTTCGATGGCGTGAACTGGTGAAGCAGCCGCGACAGTGGGACTCTATTTCTCTGCCCGGCGCGGTTGCGAGCGTCGCACACGTGGCGTATCACTTGGCCGCCATCCGGCAATTGGCGGCGTTTTTCGCCAAATGAACCACAACACTTGACCGCCGCACCATGATCCCGGCATAATGGTCGCAACGCGAAAAAGGAGGTTCGCCATGCATGTTGCACCTGTTGCAAGGATCGCTCTCGTTCTCTTGGCCGGTTCGCTTCTGACCGGTTGTTCCACCTACGTCAACATCCCGCCGCAGTCCGGCGATGTGGCGATCAACAATCCAAACATGAAGGATGTGTTGAACGTCGAGTCGAAGGCGTTGTCCGCAGTCGTGGCCGATCGTCCGCTCAACGGCGGATACAACGTCCAACTGCCCGAAGGCACCAGCGACAAGTCCTACGACTTCGTGGTCGGCAGCCTCGACGAACACGCCGGCCGCGCCGGTGACGGCAACTTGCCCACACTGCATGTCGCTCAGGTGCGCGTGCGCGGCATGAAAGGTGAAGTCGACGTCGTGCGACCCTCCGACACCACGAAAGTCGACAGCCCCAGCCAACTCGTCACCGTCTACCTCAACTGGCACTTCTTCGACGGCTGGATGGTCGATCGCGTCCGTCCCTGGCATATTCCGGTGGATCAGGCGCTGCGTCAGACGCATGTGATTGAGTGACCGTGGAGCTCGGTCGGCGGGCAGACAATCCAAGGTATAGTGTGCGCATTATGGATCATTCGACCATGAGTTCGTCGCACATGGTTACTCGGAGTTGAATTATGGCTTTCACTTTCAGCGGTTTCGCCGACGAGGCTGCGACCGATATTGACGCTCAGATCAGCGTGCTTGTCGACGGCGGCATGTCGTGCATCGACCTGCGCAACCTCGATGGTTACAACATCAGCGAATTGCCGCTCGATCATGCGGAATCCGTGAAAGAAAAACTGGATGCGGCCGGCGTATCGGTCGGCATGTTCGGTTCGCCGCTCGGCAAGATCGACATCGCCGACGACATGGCCATCGATCTGAACAAGCTGCGGCACTTGAGTTTGCTGTCGGATATTTTCGGCTGCCGCAAGGTGCGCGTGTTCAGTTACTTCAACGAAAAGGGGGCCTCCCCCGAAGCCTTCGAGGCCGAGTCACTTCGGCGATTGGGTCAACTCAAAGACCTCGCCGGCGAACTCGACCTGACGCTCTACCACGAAAACGAACGCGACATCTACGGCGACATTTGTGACCACGTGCTCAAAATCGTTGACGCGTTACGCGATCCCGGACCGGCCGGCAGTGACGGCACGTTTCGTATGATCTTCGACTTCGACAACTACAACCAGTGCGATGAAAACGTCTGGGACAACTGGCAGAAACTGAAAGACGTTAGCGATGCCTTTCACCTCAAGGACAGCGATCGCGACTGCCAGCATGTGCCGATCGGTGAAGGCGCAGGCTTTGCCAAGGAGATTCTCGCTGACGCGGTGGCCGCCGGCTGGACCGGACACCTCGGCCTCGAACCGCACCTGGCGCACTCGCCGGCGGTCATGGCGACCGGGCCCGGCGGCGTGGCGAACCAGGCGCTTGCCGAGATGTCCGACGTGGAGTGCTTCGCCTTCGCCATCGACAAAGCCCGGGCGTTGCTCGGTGAAGTGGGTGTGAAGGTGTGACTCGCGATCGCGCATCAATGAATGCAGGTGTTCTGTCGCCGTCCGCGAGCGATCACCGATGACAGTGTTAGCGGGAAAACTGAACCGGACTTGGCCTCTTGCCTCGAGGAGCATCCCATGAAACTTCACGTGCTGATCACCGTCGCGCTCATGATGGTCGCGTTTGTTTTTGCGGCGCAAGGACAAAACGAAAAGGGTGACGCAACCAAGGGGAATGCGAAACAAGCGGACGACAAGAAACAGCCGACTGCCAAAGAAGTGGAAGACGCGCTACGTGCAAAGCTACAACCCAAGCCCGGCAACGGCGCCACAACGCCGAAGGCAAACGACACAGGCAACACGAACAACACAAGCAATACTGCCGACAAAAAACAGCCGGACAAGACAAACACCACACCGCCCGCGGCGACCAATGTGGGACGAACGGATTCGCCGGACCCGCGCATCATTGGCATTGCACCGGGGCAGCGCAAGCCGAAACTCCGCCGGGAAGGGGAGTTTCTGATCAACCGCCGGGGTCGACTCGTCGCATCCGGCGACGCGACGCACAAGATGTTCGTGTTCGACGGTGACTCCGCCGCCGCGCCCGAACCGCCGATGTTTCTACTGCCCTGCCGGTTGCTGGAAAACATGGAATCGCTGGCCAAGGATCACGGTGACCGCATGGTGTTTCAACTGTCCGGGCAGGTGTTTGTCTACCGCGGGGCGAATTACCTGTTGCCGACGATGATGCGGCCAGCAGTCGACAAGGGCAATCTGCGCAAGTGACCGAGTCGCCGATTGACTTCCCGCCGCGGCGGTTCGTTCAGCCGTCGGTAGCGGATGCCGATGTGAATGTTGCGCGGGTGGGCGTTGCTGTTAGGGTGTTCGCCCACTTCATGTTCACGCAACTGTTGCCAACCGGTGTTGTGGATGGCGACCGGTCGGCGTGAAGCGTCGTCAAAGTAAAACGTATGCCCGTCTTCACTGAGTCGCACCATCGCGCTCACGGTGATGTTCGGTCGATCCGCGCGGTGAATGACGATTTCCCTCGCTTCACCTCGCACCAGATGGAACGACAACGGTTCGTACGGATAATGCTTGCCACGGAAAAGAAACTGCCCGTCGTGGATGTCGACTCGGATGATGTCGCCGTAGATCGCCCGGTCGTAGCGTTCGTTGATCATCGCTTCGTAAGCGGCGCGGCGCTCGGCTTCAAGACGCTGGCGTTCGGCCTCACGCTCGGCGGCG
>JANQKH010000753.1 GCA_028281215.1 Phycisphaeraceae bacterium
GATCTTTTTCTGATCGTCGCCGTGGCAGGCAAAGCATTTGGCTTTGAGCAGCGGCAGCACTTTGACGGCGAACAGCCGTTCGCCGGGTTTGGGTTCGTCGGCGGCGCGGACGGTGCCGACGAATCGATCGCCCGCGCAGATCAACAATCCCATCAAAAGAAGTTGAAGCCCGTTTATTCGCATGAGTATGTTCCGAAGTCTGTCTCACGCCCGGTTTGCACGGACCGGTGCATCAGGCATGGGCCATTCATACCTTACAGCCACGGCTGGGGATCGGCTGTGCCTGTGTATTAGTATAACAACTCATTGAAAAAGAATAAGTAAGAGAAGCGGGTGGATTCCGGATAGTCACCCATTTGATAGAACGTTGTTTGCAGTGTGCCATGGCTGGCTTGCCCAGCCGTGATATCGCAACGATGATCGCACGGCTGGGCAAGCCAGCCATGGCACACATCATGGTCATCCTTCGCGCTGTTCCTCGATCGGCGTGACATCCACCGCCACCGTCAGTTCGTGCTTGCCCGTCCCCAACACGATGCCTTTGATCGGACTGACGTCACCATAATCACGGCCCACGGCGACAACGACGTGTCGACCGTTGGCGATGCAGTGATTGGTTGGGTCAAAGCCGACCCAGCCGACGTTCGGCGAAAACACTTCCACCCAGGCGTGCGAAGCATCGGCGCCGACCAGTCGGTCCGTACCTTCGGGCGCGTCGGTGCGCAGATAGCCGCTGACGTACCGCGCCGGCAGGCCGAGCGAGCGGAGGCACGCCAACTCGATGTGGGCAAAATCCTGGCAGACGCCGTGACGATTGTTGAATGCTTCATCGACGGACGTGGCGATGTCGGTCGCTTGCGGGTCGTACCGAAAGTCCGCGGCGATGCGCGCTGTCAGGTCCATCGTCGCGTCCAGGTAGGGCCGGTCGGGTGAAAAGGACTGCCTGGCATATGCGGCATAGTCCGCACCGGTGGGTACGTAGGGTGATGCAAATGCGAACTGAAACGCATCAATGCACCGCGGTTCACGAACCGTTTGGATCTCGTGACGCACCTGCTCCCACGTTGGCGAATCGTCCAGTGTTCGGTCCGCCGTTTCGTTGACCTCCACCTCACTGACGGCGGTGATTGTCAGCTGATCGGTCTGTTCGTCCAGTTCAAAGTGGGTGGCGACATTGCCGAAGTAGTCGGTATGACGCACGAGTTCCCGCGGAGCGGGTTCGACCTGAATCCGGTTGGACAGACAGTGTTGATGCAGCGTGTCGATCGGTGTGAGGTGAACCTGGTTATGGCAGGTCAACACCGGTTCGGCGTAGCGATATTCTGTTCTGTGCGTGATGCCGTAAATCACGGGCGGCCTCCAAGGTCCGTGACGGTGCGCGACGGGCGAGCGTGGCTTAGGTACCGGCGCGTGATGGCGTCGGACAAAGCGACCAACTCGCCTCGCAACGTCGCAACGGTTTGGCAAAGCGCCGCGCGTTGCTGTCCGGCGTTGGCTCGCGCCATCGCTTCGATTTCGATCAACCGAATCGATGTCAGCGACCGCATCGCGATCCGTTGTTCCTCCGGCCAACGGCTGTCCAGCACCTCGCCGACAAGTTGGCGGATATGCTCCTCCAGCGCGACGAACTGATACGCCAGCGAACGCGGGTTCGATTCGTCCAGTACCAACAGGTCAAGCACCGGCCCAGCCTCGACTGAACGCTGATACCGCGAGCGATACGTCATGGCGTTGTTGGCGATTTCCAGCAACGATTGCATGCGCTGCGATTCGGCGGCG
>JANQKH010000615.1 GCA_028281215.1 Phycisphaeraceae bacterium
CAGCGAGCACTGTTAGACCACCGGCATAACTGTGCGTCGACTTTGCGGTGAAGTCGGAGATATTGCCATCGTCAGCCGCTGGATTCTGAACATCCGGCACCCAGACGTTGACCGAAATCTCACCAAGGGTTTCGACCTTGCCGGTCAGTTTACCGAAGACTGCAACGTTAGTTGGCAACCCTACGCCGTTGGCATCCGGGGGTGGAGCTGTTGTGGCGCTGAAGTCAAGATCAATGTTCGTATCGCCTATCGCCAGAATGTCGCCCGTTCCTTCGGAGCCTTTCACTTTAAGGGTCATATCCTCAAGTGCAGTTGCTGTAACCGCACCACCTTCGGCGATTTTCAGATCGACATCCATCGTCTTACCAGCGAACAACCCGCCTTCTGCTCGGTCCTCGTCCTTGAGATGTGCGCCTTGCGCATCAATTGAAGCTGTAATGTCTTCCAAGGCAAAGAGAGTGACCGAAGCGCCAGCAATGATGTCTCGGTCCGTCAGATCTTTCTCACCCACGATGTTCTTGGCATCCACAGTGATATGACGTTCCGCATTGAGTTTGCCTTCAAACTTGCCGCCGGTTTCCAATTCGATGTTACCGAACAACGAAGTCAGATCGGTAAGCACATCCTGATGAGCGGAGACAAACACATCGCCATGGCTCAGGATGAACGCATCCTCGGTGATCTTGCCCAGGGTTACAACGTTGACTCCGCCCTCTTGGGTTTCGCCTCCCGGTTCGACTTCTTCAAAATCCTTTTCGATACCGGCATTTAACGTACCAGTCACATCGCCCCAAGTGGTCAGAATAATCGTCCCGATGTCTGTTTCTATATTCGTGGTGAAATCTTCGATGGTGGTTACTTTGACGTATCCACCAGAATCAATGTCAGAGAGCAGCGATCCCCAATTGACGATTTCGACAAAGTCATCTGCTTCGATCACCGCATCGCCTTCGAGATCAATGTTTCCGTATACATCAAGCCCAACGGCGCCTTCAGTAGATTTGACTGTGCCGGTGAAGTCACCCCACGTCGTGAGCGTCACGCCGCGTTCCCCATCGAGATCAGCAGAAACATCACCGGTCGCATTGACGATGACCACGAGAGCTTCCACCGAACCATCTACCGTTCCGACGGCATCGACGCGTGCAATTTCATCGGCTTTCACTTCGGCATTGAAATTGCCCGATGCGTTCGCAACCACCTGCTCAGACATCAATTTTCCGACCACATCAGGATCGTCAGAACCAATATTGGCTGCCTCAACCACCAACTGCGTCCCCGCAGATAGAGTAACGGCACCCCCATTCCCATCGTCCAGTTTGACGTCACCAAGCACACTAATCACCGCCACATCCTCGACATCGAGTCCGCCGGTCAGATCACCGGTGACGTAGATGTAGGCGTTCTTCAGGCCTTCAGTTGCACCCTCCAGAAGATGCAAATCACCGTGCACAAACTGGAACATGTCACCTTCATCCAAGGCGACATTTTCGAGTGAGCTACTGAACGACGTCACGAGCAAACTGAGACCGCCACCGAGGGCTGAAATGGCTATTTCTTCACCGGCCGATAGTCTGCCGTGATCTTGGTATTCAACGTTGTCAGCTTTGATGTTGCCCCAGCCGTCGATTTCGAGATCACCAGCAGACTTGACTTCATTAGCATTGAATTCGCCGGCCACCCAGGTGAATTGTCCGTTCGTCGAAACAAACTTGGTCTTTCCTTCACCACCAATATCGCCCCACACGTCTGTCCTGATGGAACCTATGACATTCAAGTCACCATCGAGGTTGCCACCTACTTGCAGGCGTACATCACCGCGCGATTCGAGGTTGGCGTTGTAGTCGCCCCAAGTCACGATGTTGACATCGCCCTTGGGCAGTTTGAGTTCTTCAGGATTGAAATCACCAAGCACCCAGATGTCGTCAACGACGCCTTCGCCGGTGTCGATCTTTCCTTTAACATCGCCTTCAGCGGCGATGGATTCGATGGTGGTTTTGGCGGTGAGATGGCCTGTGATATGGCCGGCGCTGTTGACGGGATCAGCACCACCCATGATCAGGCGCTCAATCAACTTGTAGGATTCGAGCACGGTGGCATTAAAATCTTCGTCGTTCCATGCTTGCGGATCGAATACATTGGGCGCGTCTTCCATCGGGCCACGCCCTGCTTCCGGCGCTGCTTCTGTGTTGACATACTGATCGGTGTGGGTGGTAACGTGGCCGATCTTGCCTTCCGTGGCTGTGATGTTTCCAGTAATTCCACCACCGACATGTTTGCCAGCGGTCACACTGGCGATATCCGTTTCAGCCGTCACATGGGAATAGATCGCGCCGCCCGCTTCAATATTGCCAACGCTGGCTGCGTGGGATGTAACTTCGTACGACCCACTGGTTTTGCCCAAGTCGCCTGTCTCGGCAGTCACATTGCCGACCAGATTCCGTGCCTTGATATCGGCGAAGATGCTTTTGCCGGCTATGACCGAACCGACATTACCATCTTGGGATCCGGCGCCTTCCGCTTCGGCGAGAATATCAAGAAGGATGGATCCGTTGGCGGCTTCGATGGTACCGACACTTGCGCCGCTGTAACCCACGTTACCCGTCTTGGCCTTGATGGCGTTTTCCAGTTCAATCGAGCTGTCTTCGTCGAGTTTCTTTGGGTCGGAACCACTCGGCGCAGACAGATCACCGCCATTGCCCAAACCCGCACGAACGTTACCAACGGTCTTGTGAGCATAAATGGCGGCTTCAATACCGCCGCTGGCGAGGATGCCATCGGTGTTGCCCGTGAAACCGGTGGTACTGTAGATCGAAGAATCCTTGATCAGGCCGGCCTCATCACCCGATCGGCCGCGCGGCGCCTTAACGATCACCTTGCCGATATCGTTTTGCGCGCGAATGATGACGCCATCGATCATTCCCGACAATCGATTGTGAGCGATGCTGGCGCCACTTGGGTCGGCGCCTGGATTACCGACATCGGTTGGCCCAACGAGCACAGCGATAATCTGATCGTCCTTGGATATCACATTGCCCGAGAGTGTTCGCCCAACGCGTACTTCTTCGATACCGCCTTCGACCTCAATTTTGGATTTCCAGTCAAGCCCTGCAATCGCCGTATTCAACTTTTTGATTTCATCAATCTTGCCACTCATCGTCCGACCGACTTCGAGTGTCGTAACTTCAGGCTCTTTTTGGAACGGATTCGATTCAGAACTCTTGAACTCGGCACCGCTGGTCACATCACGACCGGCCTTAAAGTTAGTAACCGCATAGTCCACATCAGACGTACCGCGGAAGTCCCCGTGGATGGTGACTGCATTTACATTCTCTGCATCGATGATCCCACCGGCCTCGAAATTGCCGGCAAGTGACTGGACGGCCTGAATTCCGTTGTCATGCTCAGCTTCAATATTGGCGTAAATGCCGTGATGCCCGGCAACGGTACCAATGGATACACTGGCATCGATCTCGACGATGGTATCTTCGCCCAAATATCGCCCTGCAATGATCTGGCTAATGACCCCTGACACGTCAATTGCCGTACTCGTAATATCACGCCCTGCCACAAGACTGAGAGACTCAGCATCAATATTCCCCGTCACGTCCCACCCTGCGGTGATAATCGCATTTCCAACATTTTGCCCAGTGTTGAGATCATCGCCAATTTTCCCTGTCACCGATCGGGCCGCATTGAGCGTGAGCGTATTCTGAAATTCAATCTCTCCAGTCACTTCACCCGCATTGATTGTGATGCTACCTGCATCACTATCAAGCGTAGCACTCATGATTCCACCGCGGATCACTCCTTGGCCGTCTTTGATGCGGTACTCGGGGCCGGTCAGACTGATGTTCATGTTGCCGGACGTATTGATCGTTCCGTGCAGGTTGCCATGGTTTGTGATGTTGACAGCGCCCATGTTGGTACTGTCCAGCCAATGCAATTCAATGCTGTCATCGTCATACCCTGGTTCGGTGTATGCGGCGGTAATGGAAATCGACTCGTTGAAGTCGATGTCACCGACGTTGGTGATGTTGACCCGATTCTGGAGAATCGTGATGTCAAATTCACCGCCGGCTCCGTCGTAGGTCACGAGAATATCGTGATCTGTACTATATAGATGACCACTTTCATCTTCATTGACATGCAGCGTATTGCCGATCTCACAATCACCGCCATAGCCACCGTAGCCGCCATAACCACCACCGTAGCCGCCGTATCCACCATAACCGCCGTACTCATCACAATCTTCATGATCATGAGTGTGCCCGGGCCCTGAATCATCGAAGTTGGGAAGGTCGATGGTTGCGGTCGCGGTGTCGCTGGCTGACCAGGTGTTGTCGTAAACTTTATAGGTGAAGGTGTCCTGCGACGCCGTGGCGAACGGCAGCGGCGTGTACTTGATCACGCCTTGCACATCCAGTTTGATCGTGCCGAACTGTGGGCCATCCACGATTTCAATGTAGTGCGGCGTGGACGCCTGCAAGGACCCATCCGGATTGACATCCCGGTCTTTCACGGCGGCGAGTTGTTTCAGATTGATGGCATTCTCGCCAAGTTGTGCCGTGTAGTTGAAGTCGGACGCCTCCGGACTGTCGTTGACACCGACGACGTGAACGGTCGCCGTGATTGAATCAGACCAATGGGTCACTTCGTCCGGCAAACCCTCATTGATGGTATATCCCGCCCTGTACTCAAAGGACATCATGCCCCACCGATTGTCATTCGGATCGAAGTTGATTATGCCGGTATTGCCAACGAGTGTCGCCGTTGCCTTTCCGTTAATTCCTGCTGTGTTGACGAACTCAATGGTGGCACCGGTATTGTCCAATCGGCGTCCGCCGTGACCGTCGTTAGCGAACACGTCGAGGGTATACGGGTCCGTCTGACTGTCCGCCTCGGACACATAGAAGACATCATCAGTGCCAGTAACGTCCGGGTATACCTCTATCGTGACCTCAGCGCCTTCGAGGCGAATCCCCGAAAGATCGGAGACGCTGTAGGTGAACTTGTCCGTGACGATACCACTGATATCATCGGGCACGTCGTAAAAGAACGTACCGAGTTGTGGGTCCGCCGTTACATGACCAAAGTGCGCCTGCCCTTCCACAACCAATGTGGACAGGTCAAGCGTCTCGAATTTGCCGGGTTCGTTTTCGAACAGTGTTGACAGATTGATCGATTCCGTCGCTCCAGTAACTCCGAAAAATCGGAAGACTCCGTCTTCAGCGGGCGATCGGTCACCAAGGATACGAATCTTGAGGGACGATGTTTTCACCAGCGTGCCGACGACCGCTTGGTAGGTGAAGGTGTCATACCCCACCGCACCTTCATTGGGGGTGTAGGTGAAGGCGCCGGTGTCGTAGTTGAGCGTCAACGTGCCGCGCGCGGTTTCGAGTTCCTGTTGCCCACCTCCATCCGGTGTCACCTTGTCGCCGTTGTCGTCCAACAGTTGGGCTTTCATGTTGGCCCGAGCCTCAACCGGCTCAATGATGTCATTGGTCAATACATTGCCTGAAACACTGTTGCCCTGGTCAACGCTATGACGGTCCGCCACCACCTTCAACGCGTTGCTGGTGACAACGATGGTCGCGTCCGCTTCACTCTTGCCGATGCCGTCGGTGGCGACATAGGTGAACGAAAAGGCGCCGGTGAATTCGGGTTTGGCTTCGAACACCACCGTGCCGTCGGCTTGTACATTGAAGTTGACATAAGGCAGCTCGTCAGCGGGGAGATTCGGCCCTTCGAATGACTCAACGGTCAGGTTCTGAGGACCGGGGTTGATGTCGTTGGTCAACACATTGGCGTTGACGGCAATCTCTGTCCCTTCGACCAGAAATGCGTCGTTGATCGCGCGCAGTTCGCTGTTCACGATATGAATCGTAACTGTCGCAGCTTCCGACCATTCGATGCCGTCCTTGACTCGGTAGGTGAAGGAATCAGAGGTCGGATCATCATCACCGTCAAGATCCGGCGTGTACGAGAATGAACCATCGGCGCCAAAGTTGAATCCGGCAGCGTGCTGAGGATTCGTCAGCAGTTCGAATTCGAACTGTTCGTTTCGAGCAGGTGTATCAAAAGCATCGATATCAATATCATTGGCGCCCACGTTTCCATTCACCTGTTCGCCGTATTTTGAGAGGTAAACTTCGCCGATTGCCAGAGGGGCATTGTTGTAGACGTCTACCTGGACCGTCCCGATATTGCTGATTTCGATCCCGTCGTCCAGGAGATACCGAAAAGAGAAAGTACCGATGAATGCATCAGCGGGATCAACAGTCACCTGGCTCCCGCTCACTGAGGCACTGCCGGTTGCATCGGAGTATGACGTGACCTGTTGTCCGGAGTCGTCAATAAGCCACAGCGTGAGCGGATCTTCATCCAACTGGATGTCGTTACCCATAAGGTCGACATTCAGGCTACCCTCGGTATGGTGCATCGTGAATTGGTCGGGACTCGCGACCGGCTTGCTGTTCCAGACTTCGATTTCCACATCAACAGGGTCACCCACTTCAATGCCGTCCGACGGTTTGTAGACGAACATCACCGTTCCGATAAAGTCCTCGTCCGCGTCATAGGTGAAGGAACCATCGGCATTCAACTGCAGATTTCCCTCAGAAGGCGGCGTGATGAGTTGTGTGGTTATGTCGTCGCCTTCGGGGTCGTAGTCCGTGTCCAACACATTTCCTGTTAACTGACCATCCGCGTGATGAATTCGAAAGGCCTGCCCGAAACCCACCGGCGCGTTGTTAATCACGTCAATTTCGACTGTTGCCTGAACCGAACCGCCGCCATCGGAAACTTCATAGGTGAAAGAATCTGTGCCGGTGTAGTCTGCTGCGGGTGTGTAATTGAAAGAACCGTCCGCATTCAGCGCAACGGTCCCACCTGCCGCTGTTGCGCCGCCGCCCACGAGCGTGGCTGTGAGGGTATCGCCATCGTTGTCGTAATCATTGACCAACACACCGTGATTGACATCGATATTCAGTGTTTCATCGTGCTTGACAACATAACGGTCATCAACACCCACGGCGGGGTGACTTACGGGTGACACACGAATGGTGACCGTGGCGGGGTCAGAAAAAGTGATATCGTCAACGGTGGTCACATAGAGGAATGAATCCGTGCCAACAAAGTTATTGTTGGGCACGTAGAGAAACGCGCCATCACTGGTCAACGTGACATGGCCTCCGGCAGTCACATCGGCGCCGTCAGGATCAATCACCACGTTATCGTTGGCGTCCAGCGTTGCCAGGCGCGCCAGCAGTGTCTGCCCCGCCACTTCACGGTCATTAGCCAGAACGCCGGATTCGGCACTGACGTTGAGATTCACATTGCGCGAAGCGGTGTATTGTTCGTCGTTGACAGCGAAATCAGCCGACACGTCAATCGTCACGGTTACAGCCGTTCCATCGACATGGCCGTCATTGGGCGTGAACGTGAACGAGTCCGACCCGACAAAACCAGTGTCGGGCGTGTATTGGAAAGACCCATCCGGCGCAAGTGTGACCGTACCGTTGTTGACCGTTGTAATCGTCGTTTCTGTTGCGACAGCAGTCACCAAAGATGGCTGTTCATCATCAACCGTGGCCAGCACGCCGGTTACGGAGGGCACGTCAATCGTTTCATCCTGAAGCACTGCATATCGCAAATCGGAAACACTTGGCGCCACGTTGGTGAAACTGACTGTCACCTGAGCACTGACGGTCGCTGTGCCGTCACTGATATCAACGGTAAACGTATCGCTCGTCGAAGTATCAGCGGGAGGCGTGTAAGTGAAGCGTCCGTCGGTTTCCAATTCCAAAGTGCCTGAAGGCGAACTCGCAACGCTTACTGTTAAAACATCACCATCTACATCGGTGACCTCGTCAAGAAGATTCGCATCAAGCCGACCATCAGGATGCACGTCGTACGCAAGCGTGGGCACGACCGGCGCATCATTGCCAGCAGTAACTGAGAGCGTGACCCGGCCGACGTCAAATGCACCCACGCCATCAGTCACGCGATAGAAGAATTGATCACTTCCATAAAAGTCTGCGTCAGGCGTATAGTCAAATGTACCGTCTGCATTAAGCGTCAACTGCCCTGCGATTGGCCCGGAGAGCAATGTGATCGCAAGCGAACCTGCATCAACCGTGTCGTCGTCAAGATCATTGGCCAACACACTTGTCGAAGCGTTGAGTGTTTGATCTTCGGCTACCGTATACAGATCATCCACAGCAAAAGGAGCCGTGTTGCGCACATCAATGATGATCATCGCTACCGCACTATTGACATGTCCATCCGTCACTTGGTATTCGATGACATCCAAGCCAACAAAACCGGCATTCGGTGTGTAATCGAAGGAGCCATCGCCATTCACCGTGATGGCGCCCTCTGTCGCAGTAATGTTCCCGGAATCAACAACGGTGAGCGATTCCCCGTCAAGATCTATGTCGTTGGCAAGCAAACCGTTGAGCGCGTCCACATTCAGAATAGTGTCATGCGATATCTCATAAACGTCACTGACAGCCACGGGCCCCGAGTTCACCACAGCGATCGTCACTGCGGTTTCACCACTCGATTCAGTCCCGTCAAATGCTTCGTAAGTGAACTCAACCAATCCGGTAAAGTTCGCCGGAGCGGTATAGGTAAAACTGCCGTCCGCTCCGAAAGCATCCAATGTGCCGATACTGACACCGGTCACCAATTGTGCGGTCAGGGTGGCGCCAGAATCTTCAGGCACGAGTCGATCGTTGATCAACAACCCTTCAGCCGCGGAAATCGACAGAACCTGCCCGGCCTGAACCTGGTAAAAGTCGCCGATGCTTCGCGGCGCTTCAGAATAGACGTCAATGAAGACCGAAACCACGTCGGTCGTTTCGATCCCATCCGTTGCAGCGTATGTGAAAACATCAACGCCGGAGAATCCGGTGTCCGGGGTGTAAGTGAATGATCCGTCGGCCGCGAGTGTGACAGTGCCGTTATCGGCCTGGACGCTTGCGGGGTCGACGATCGAAAGCGGGTCTTCATCAGGATCGACATCATTGGCCAGGAGGCCGTCTGCAACCGCGACCGTGAGCGTTTCGCCGGCTCGAATTTCATATTCCTCACCAGTTGCGAACGGATCAAAATTGGTGACCACCAACGAAACGTCCGCCTGGTTGCTTACGGCTCCAAATTGGTCAGTGACAGTAATAACAAACACATCGTCACCGAGATAGCCTGCATCCGGGGTGTAATCAAAAGAACCATCCGGGTTAAGCTGAAGCACGCCATGATCCGGCCCGGATACAAGTTGGACGGTCATGGTGTCGCCATCAAAGTCATAGGCGTTGTTGATCAAGCCGTCTTCAACCGCGATGGAAGTGGTTCGGTCGTGAATAACCTCCAGGAACTCGTCCTGAAGTGTGGGTGTTTCGTTGACCACGTTGATGGTGATGTTGGCTGCCGAACTGACAAGGCTGCCATCGGTGAGTTGGTAGGTAAAGGTATCCGTGCCCACAAAATCAGGTGACGTCGGCGTGTAAACGAATGTACCGTCAGCCGCGACCGTGATGGCGCCATGATTCGCCTGAATATTGGCCGGCTGATCAACGCTCAAGTCGTCGCCGTCCGCATCTGATCCTCCAATCCCAACCAACCCGGCATTGAACTGGTCAATACTCAACGTGTTGCCGTGAGACACTGAATACGTGACATCACTCGCGACCGGCGCCGCATTTGCGGCATGAACGATAATCGAAATTGTGCCTTCGTCAGTCACACCCAACGGATCTGTCAATCGGTACGTAAATTGATCCGTGCCCACAAACCCGGTATTCGGTGTATAGGTGAATACACCCGATTCATTAAGAGCAATCGTGCCGTTCGCGGAACTTGTGAGCATATCGCCGCTGCCATCCGGCGCAACTTCATCACCAACTGAATCCAGCAACCGCATCACCAGAACATCTTCATCGTCATCGAAGTCGTTGGCAGTAACACCGATCACACTCGAAGCGAGCGTCAATGTCGTGTCGGCTGCAACGGAGAACACATCGTCAACGGCCACGGGCGCGTGATTCTCAACATCGATCGTCACGGTGCCTGGCGCCGAAGTCGTCTGCCCATCGGATAACTCATAAGTGAACGTCACCATGCCCACAAATGACGCTTGCGGCGTGTACGTAAATGTGCCGTTGTCGTTCAACACCAACGACCCACTAGTCACATCATCCACAAGTTGAACGACCACTGTCTCACCCAGGTAATTGACATCATTTGACATCAGGCCCTTAGCAGTATTTTGCACCGACAAATCGCGATCATGTGACACGCTGTACACATCATCACTGGCGTACAAAGGCGCGTAAGCTACTGTGACGTTAACCGTGGCGGTGTTGGTTCCTCCGTTTCCATCGCTTACGGTGTAGGTGAAGCTGTCCGCCCCATTGAACATACTGGCGGGCGTGTAGATCAATGTGTTGTCCGGGTTAATGACAACCGAACCGTTGGCCGGAGTCGAAACCGATGTGACGGTGATGGGATCGCTTTCCTCATCGCTGTCATTAGCAAGCACATCAATCGTGACCGCAATATCATTTACCGTCGTTGCCTGGTCATCAATGGCGATCGGATCGTCGTTGACGGCATTGACCGTTACATTGAGTTCGAGGAAACCAGGGTGAACCCTAATCATTCCGAGTTGCTGATCAC
>JANQKH010000764.1 GCA_028281215.1 Phycisphaeraceae bacterium
TCCGACTTCCCGCGCGAGCGCATTCCGCCGCAACAGTTGACGCATGATCCAAAATCCGCCGGTTTGTCCCAGGCGTTGCAGGTGCGCCGTGGTCGCGAGTTGTTCGCATCCATGCGTTGCATCAAGTGCCACACAGCCGAGCAACTTGACGTGAAGGAAGCGATGCCCGAACTGGCGATGGATGCGCCGTCGCTGAAGGCAGCCGGCGGCCGGGTGAGTCTGCGCTGGATGGCGCATTGGATCGACAACCCGAAGCACCTGCGCGCCGACGCGTCGATGCCGAAGCTGAAGATCGATTCACCGAAACAGGCCAACGCCGGCAAGGGGCCGCAAGCCCATGCATGGCACATCGCGGCGTACCTAGACACACTCGGCGCGAAGCCGCCGAAAATCAAGCCGCCCACGCAGCAACAGATCAAGCGAGGCGGCGACCTGTATGCCCAATATGGTTGCGTCGGCTGTCACACGTTGCCGGACCACGCCGACGCGAAAACGGTTGGCGATCGCGTGCCGCTCAAGTTCGTTTCGGAAAAATGGCTGCCCGGCGCGCTGGCGCAGTTCATCCAATCGCCCAACGCGCATTATCAGTGGATTCGCATGCCGAAGTTCGGGTTCAGCGATGAAGAGGCGCAGTTGTTTGAGGCGTTTTTGCTGTCACGTGCGGGTGGGAAATTGGCTGGCCCACCGGTGGATATCAAGCCGGACGCCGTTGTCGGTAAGAAGTTGGTGCGCGTTGCCGGCTGCATGAACTGCCACGACCTTGATGGCGACAATGTGTTCTCCGCGCCGGGGCTCGCCCAAATCACAGGTTCAACATGGCAAACCGGTTGCCTCTCATCAGACCTGAAACAGCGCGGCCAGGGCGCGCACTTCGATTTCTCAGTTGATCAACGAAACGCATTGCAAGTCTTCGCCGCGCACGGGATGGACTCCCTGCGCCGCCGAGCACCGGATGAGTTCGCCGAGCGGCAGGTCGTGGCGCTTCGTTGCCAGGCGTGTCACATCCGCGACGGCGTGCAGGATCATTGGTCGTTGCACGAGAAAGAGGTTGAATCCCTGCTGTTTGAGAAACCCAAACCAAAGAACAAACCCAAGCAGGGCGACGAATACGATGAGGACTACGAGCAGGCCGGCGAAGCGAAGGAGGCCGTGATCGATCAGTCGCGGCCGGTACTCACCTACGTCGGCGAAAAGCTCAAGCCGCAATGGATGCACCAATTGTTCGCCGGTCAGTTGAAATACAAGCCGCGACCATGGCTTCACGCAAAGATGCCGGCTTTCCCCGCACGGGCGGAACTGCTCGCCCAAGGCTTGTCCTTGCAACACGGTTGCGCGCCGCACGACATGAACGAACCGAAACCCGATCCCGCCCTCGCCAAAATCGGCCAACGTTTTGTCGGCAAAGACAACGGCTTCAGTTGCGTGCTCTGTCACGGTGTCGGCAAGCAGGCAGCCACGAACGTCTTCGAAGCGCAAGGTGTCAACTTCCAATACGTCAAAGAACGCCTCCGCCACGAATACTTCATGCGCTGGCTGCTTAAACCCGCGCGCATCCGCAGTGACACCCGCATGCCGCAGTTTGCTTCCGACGACGGCTACACACCGTACACCGACGTGTTCGATGGCGAAGCGACGAAACAGTTTGATGCGATCTGGCAGTATCTGTTGCAGGGCCGGGAGATTGAACCTCCGAAGTGATCACTCGCCGATACGTGGCAAGTCATCGTCTTCATCGAGCACGAATCCGGGCGGGAGGAATTCCACCTCGATGCCGACGGTTCGTCCGCCCGATTTGATGGCGAACACATAGAATTCGCCGTCGCCCAGACCCGACGGCACCCACGCCAGTTGGAAGTGATTGCCGCCGTATTCAAATTCGCAGCAGTTGACGTCGGACTCGTCAACTGCCTGCCAAACGTCATCGGTGTATTCGTCGGCGTATTCATCCGTGACGGCTTGATCGCATGCCGCCATATCGCACAGGCCGACCAGACCGCAGTCTGTGAACGTGTCGCCGCACGGGTCGCCGATCTCGCCGGCGGTTTCACCATCCAGGACGGCGCGGAGCCGGCTGATGCGCCGATGTCCACCGATGTCCATGCCCTTGACCGAGACGTTGTACGCACCGGGCGGCGCCTCGACGATGCAGCCGTCCTCTTCGTTGGCGAGCATGGGATCACCGACCCAGAGTCGTCCGACCGGTATCGTCATTTGACCCAGTTCCATCCACTCACTTTCCACGCCCGCCACGCCGGTCTCGGGCCAGTCGCCCGTGCTTGCCGCAAAGTATTCAACGATGTCCATGACGCGCCTCCTGGATTGGTATGCTGGCGCATTGTACCTGCAAGGAATCCACCATGAATCGAGCATCGGTTGCAAGTTGCCTGTTTTTGTTGTTCGGCGGAGCCGTTTTGAACGCCGACGATTCCCAATTTCAATTCGGACCTGACTCGAAGCGCCAGCTACGTGTACCGCAAGGTAAGGTCGCGATGCACACATTCAATGAAAGCAAAGTCTTTGACGGCACCATTCGCCGGTACTGGGTTTACATTCCATCACAGTACGATGGTTCACAGCCCGCCGCCGTGATGGTGTTTCAAGACGGGCATGCTTACATCAATGAAAAGGCAGAGTTCCGTACGGCGATCGTATTCGACAATCTGATCCACAAGGGCGATATGCCCATCACTGTCGGCATCTTTATTGATCCAGGACACAAGTCGGACAAACTCCCCGGTAATAAACCCGGCTGGCGCCCGCGACCTTCCAACCGCAGTGTGGAATACGACACACTCAGCGCTGATTACGCAACGTTTCTCATCGATGAAATCCTGCCGACTGTTGCGAAGCAGCACAAACTGAAATTGACGAATGACCCGGGGATGCGCGCGATCGGCGGCATCAGCTCCGGCGGTATCTGTGCGTGGACTGTGGCGTGGGAACGACCGGGCGCGTTCCGCAAAGTACTCAGCCACGTGGGCAGTTTCACAAACATCCGCGGCGGGCACGTTTATCCGGCACTCATTCGCAAGACGGACAAGAAGCCGATCCGCGCGTTTTTGCAGGGCGGTGAAAATGACCTGGACAACGCCCACGGCAACTGGTGGCTGGCCAACCTACAAATGGACAAAGCGCTCGCCTATTCCAAGTACGACTACAAGTTTGTCGGCGGCAAAGGCGGACACAATGGCAAACATGGCGGCGCGATTCTGCCGGAATCGCTGCGCTGGCTTTGGCGCGATTGGAACAGCAAGTAAACCCGGCGATCACGACTGCTGCCGCGGCCTCACAAACAGACGCGGCTGCTTCGCGCGTTTTTCCGCCACGTTGTCCGGCGTCACCAAGTGATACCGCCGGTTGAATGCCGCGACTACCTCATCGTCGGTTTGAGGCAACTCCGCGTCGGCGGGGGTTTTTAACCGGTACGTTACCGCAGCGACAATATCACCCGACGCGATGCGCCTCGCCGGCAACCGCGCCATGCTGAACCCCAGCGCCAACTTGGGCCGATCCGCGCGCTGCCAGTACGTCATCCGCCGCGAATCTTCGGGTAAACCCGCCAGGCTGATTACGATGTCGCAGTCGGTGGCGTGTTCGGCAAGGATCGGATCGAAGTGATCGGCCGTGAACCAGTCGTTGAGGTTAGGGATTTCCGCTTCGGTGGCACGGGTCTGATCGAGGCGTTTTTCAAATTCCAGTTGCACCCAGTCCGGCAACTGCGGGTCGACCGTTTTGACAATGGTCATCTTGCCATCGAGTTCGCGCGTCAGGCCGCTGATCATGCCCTGGCGGACTTCTTCTTTATGTAGATAGGGATAGGGTTTGATGATTACGACGCGGGCGTTGGGAAACTGTTGTGCGAGGTATCGGCCGAACCGTTGTGACGCGTTGTCGGTCTGTGCCTGGAATATCGATTCAACTTTGACCTGCTTCTCGAACACGCCGAACTGAATCAGCAGCACGATCACAATGCTGATAACGGCGCCGATGGCCGCCATGGGTTTGCCGACCGGCTTGTCCTGTCGCATCAGAATGACCCCGGCGACCATCAAACCCACACACAGAATCAGGATGCTTGCTGCAACCATATTGCCTCATGAAATGGTTGGAGGGAATCAAGAAGACTGGACGAATGCGAACGGTGGGCTCAAGGCCTTTTACGGATGAACCACGGTTCGTACACTTCGATCGGCACGGAATTGCCCGACCCACCCGTTCCGCCCGGCCGGGCGCCGTAGTCACCGAAATACCACGTCACGCTGCCGTCAGGGCTGGCGGTGTTGTACCCACTTTCGTGTCGTCGGTAGGCTTCTCGCTGGAAGCTGTATTGGATCGGCCACTCGGCGAAGCCTTTGCCGCGCGACACACCGCCGATGTCCCACGGGCTGTCGCCGGTGTCGGCGTCGGCAAGGTACACCACGTCCTGGTTGGACACACTTCGATACCGCAAGGTGCCGTTGCCGTTGGCGGTGCCGAGCGAGTCCCAATAGATTTCCGTTTCGTTGGTCGCCCGGCCGTAGTGGTTGATGCCGTAGTCCAACCGGTTGTTACTGTCGCGCTCGGTGGACGGATCTTCAAAGTGGGATTCGTAATCGCTGACGTACCCCAGTTTGACCAGCCGAACCGCGTAGGAGTTGACGACGTTCTTGCCGTCGAAGGTGGTGTTGCCTTCTTTCAAGGGTGGAAGTGTGTGCTGGTTTTCAATGGCGTAGAGCAGCAGCGCCGTAACTTGGTTCTTGAGCACGTCCTTGCAGTGGAGCGACTCGGCCTTTTTGCCGGTCTTGCCCAACGCCGGCAGGAGCATGGAAATCAGAATCGTGATCAGCGCTACAACCACGAGCATTTCGATCAAGGTGAATCCAAGAGCTTTGGGATTGCGCTTCATGTTGGTACGTCTCCAGATTCACCCGGAATCGGGGCCGGTCGACGGCCGGTGCCGATATGGATGGCGCCACGTCGGCGATCGCCGACTTTTTGAATTCGGATTCTCAACGTCTTCGACAGGTCTGAAAATCACGACGCTTGTTACATTTGAAGAATAGCCCGTGGTGAACGCGGTCGCAAGGGAAATCAGCGATTCCGAGACCAAAAACCGGAAGATTGACGGGTTTGCCCGGATACTTCATCGGCGGTGAAATGATCAGGGTTCCATGAGCACCTTGATCATGCCTTGGTCGGCCTGGGCCATGGCGTCG
>JANQKH010000768.1 GCA_028281215.1 Phycisphaeraceae bacterium
TATTCTTCAACTCTACGGCGAAAAAAAGAACCGCGAGTACGGCCTCATTCTTGTGCTGAGCCTGTTGCAAATGATCGGCGCCAGTATTCTGAGCGTGACGATGCTGTTCGGTTTGCTGTTGTTTGTTTACAGCGTGGTCGGCCTGTTCACGATTCTATTGTTTCAATTTAAGGCGACCAGTGATGAGATTCTCGCCGCTGGGCGAAAGGCGGCCGCGAGGCAATCAGCCGTAGGGCGTCCAAAACCTGTGGTCTGCCGCGGACACCGTTTGCAATTCCGTATGGTGGCTGTTTTCATCGGTTCGTTCAGCACCCTGGTTGCTCTGACTTGTTTCGTGCTGATTCCGCGCACGAGCCGGTTCGCCAACAATCCACTGACAGCCGGCATCCTCGCTACGCAAATCGGTTACACCGATCGCGTTACGCTCAACGGCGCCGCGCCGACTATTGACAACCGCGAACCCGTATTGCACCTGGAACTGTCGAGCGACTTCGGCGGTAACCACCACCTGTTGCGCGGCGCGCCTTTGGATACGTACGACCGGGTCACACGCAGTTGGATGCGCGGTTCATCGGTCCGTCGGCAGGATCATTCGGTGTCGCTTGATCAGACGTTTTGGTTCGGCGATGAGCCGTACAGCGGCTTGATGGTCGAAGCCACCATTACCTTGCGCAACAATCATCGCCGCACGCTCTTTGCCACCAATCCGGTGGTGTCAATGTCCAGTCCGAGCCTCAACGCGGTACTTTACAATCCGTTCGATCAACAGATGACATCGGACGCGTCACCGAACAAGGTGTTGGTGTATCGCTTCAACACACCGGTGCAGCACAACACACGATTTACGCCGATGCTCCGGCCGCGCGTGGTGCGCTGGCTTTCGCCGGACGGATCGCGCTGGCCGATGGTGCGCCGCGACGATGGGTATTTCACTTACGCGCGCGGATGGGAGGTCGAACGCGAATGGCTTGCCCAATACACGCACAGCATTTTGCGCGATGCGCTGAACGAACCGGAATTAACACGCGACTTCGACATCGTCTATCACCGGCGCGATTACGAATTTGTCAAGGTATTGGAACAACACTTGCAGACGCAGTTCAGTTATTCGCTGACCAACTTCCATCCACGCGGTCGCGACCCGATCATTGATTTTCTCGATACCGAACGACAGGGGCACTGCGAATTGTTTGCCTCGGCGCTCACAGCCATGTGCCGGTCCATCGGCATGCGGGCGCGCGTTATCACCGGTTACCGCGCCAGCGAGTACAACTCCATCGGAGACTATTACCTCGTCCGCGAAGGCAACGCCCATGCCTGGACCGAAGTCGACTGCGGGCCCATGGGTTGGCAAACGTTTGACGCCACCCCGCCTGCCGACGTCGCCGCCGAGCACGCCGTCGATCGCTCCTGGTTCAGCGGCGCCGCCGACCTCTACGGCCACCTCGAATACCTCTGGATCGACACCTTCGTCGCCTACGACAAGGAAACACGCGATGAGATGCTCTCCAGCATCGGAAAATCCATCGGTGACGCCACGCGCGATGAAGATTCCTTCATCGGCGGCATCATCGCCTGGTTCGGTGACCTGATCGAACGCTGGCGGATCAACCAACTCAACTTCACCGCGATGGCGGTCATGCTTGTCTTCATCTGCATCGGTATGGGCAGTCTGATTCGCATGAAACTCATCCGCCGCAAGCGCATGGTCGCCCTTCAACTGACCAAACTGCCACGCGCCCAACGCAGAAAGCTGGCGACACGCCTCATGTTCTATCTCGACATGCTCGAATTGCTCGAACGCAACGGGCACGTCCGGCCGGACTGGCAAAGCCCGTTCGGTTTCGCGACCGAACTGAGCCGATCGGACCAGACTGTTTTCGCGCCGGTGCTCGGGCTGACCGAACACTTCTACGAAATCCGGTTCGGCCATCGGGAAAGCGATCCGACACGCCAGCAATCCATTCGCGATCTGCTCAAACAACTGGAACAAAGTCTGGTCCGCCGCAAGCGGTCGGCGTAGACTGGAGTTATGACGATTCGTCCAGGGTTATTGTTCGCGATCACAAGTTGCCTCGCGGTGACAGCATGCGGTGATGATGTGGATTTGCAGAAGATCAAAGAAAAAACGAAGAAGCAGTTTCCCAAACTCCAGCACGTGGAGCCTGGCACGGTTCACGAATGGTTGTCCGAAGACCAGAAACTGATCGTGCTCGATGTGCGAGAGGACGTGGAGTTCAAGGTCAGCCATCTGAACGGCGCCCAACGTGTCGCGCCGGACGCCGATGCCGATACCGTGCTCAAGTCGGTGTTGAAGCAAGCACCGGCGGATGCGAAAGTAATTGTGTATTGCTCGGTCGGCGTGCGGTCGGCGAACATGGCCAAACGACTCGCCGACGCCGGGGTCAAAAACGTATACAACATGAACGGCTCGATTTTTCAATGGGCGAATGAAGGTCGGCCGGTGTTTCAAGGAAACAAGCAAACCGAGAAAGTGCATCCGTACAACAAGAAGTGGGGCAAACTGCTCAAGCCGGAGTTGCACGCGGATGTGGAACCGGTGGACTAAAAACATCAAAGTGTGGCACCCAACATCGATTCGTTGGTTTGAGCATGCATCAATCCGGCGCGCCTTGCTCCGGTGTCTGGGGTTTCCAGAAAAATTGATACTGCTCGCCGACGCGCAGCCGTGTGATCCAGATGATCTCCTGCGTGTGTCCACCCAGGTGCGAAACCGAATCTTGAATCGCCGCCTGCACGTGCACATCAAACCCCTGAACGCGGCGGACTTCCATGAGTTTCTTCACGGTCACTTCAGCGCCGCCTTCCAACAGCGAAGCGAGGACGGCGTCGGCTTCTTCGATTGTCTGCCGAAGTATCGCCATCAGTTCCGATGAAGAAATCGTTTCGCGCGTGGCAAACTCCGCCGGTCGATCACGCACATCCGGTGCGCCCTGCACACCGTTGATCAACCATTGTCGCATGTTGCCGCACAGATGCACGATGATGTTCCCCAACGCATTGTGCGATTCGTACGGCCGCCACCACACGTCCTCTTCCGATAGTTGATTGAAACAATGTTCAATCTTCGCCAGCCGATACGACAACTCCGCGCGGTGCTGTTCAACAAACAACGTCGCCCCGTGCTCGGCACGAACTTCCCATGAGTTGATCATCGTGTTTCTCTCCAATGAAACGAAACCTGACGGCGCCGCTTAAGCGCTTTCAACCGGATTGCAAAGTTTGCCGACCTTTTCCAGTTCGACAGTCACCTGATCGCCCGGTTGCAGCCACACTTTGGGATCGCGCGCAAAGCCCACGCCCGGCGGTGTGCCGGTCATGATGACCGTGCCGGGCAGCAACGTTGTGTCACTGCTGATGAACGCAATCAATTCTGCGACAGTAAAGATCATGTCGTCGGTGGAGCCGTCTTGCAGCACTTTGCCGTTGAGGGTGGTGGTCAGGTTCAGTTGTTGCGGATCGGGTAAATCGTCGGCGGTGACCAGCGCGGGGCCGAGTGGGCAGAAAGTGTCGAAGCTCTTGCCGCGGATCCATTGCCCGCCGCCGCCGTGCTTTTGCCAGACGCGCGCGGAGATGTCGTTACCGGCGGTATAGCCGAGTACGTGATTCAGCGCGTCGGCCTCGGGGATGTTGCGGCCTTCCTTGCCGATCACCACCGCCAGTTCACATTCGTAATCCACTTCGTCGCGGCAAATTGTGGGAATGCGGACCGGATCGCCTGGGTTCGTCGCCGCGGTGGTCGGCTTCATGAAAATGATGGGATTTTCAGGCAGCGGGACGCCGCTTTCTTTGGCGTGCTCGGCATAGTTGCAGCCGATGCAGAAGATGTTGCTCGGCTCAATGGGTGCCAGCAACTTCGTGACGCCGGTCGGTTCGCCGGTGGGTTTGAGGTCCGTAAATGGGCTGCCCGCCAGCAGTTGGGCCGAGTCAGTCGGGCCGCCCAGCGGCTGGTCGCCGAAGCGGATCTGGCCCTGCTCGTCCAGAAATCGTACAATGCGCATTCGTACAAACTCCTGTTGCAGCGAATGTTGGGTTCGCTCCAGTGAAAGAAACGCTAAGCGTAGCACATTCAAGTCGGGACGCGAGCATTCGTGTCGTGTTGGATGGATGTTACGAAACTGTCAAAGGGCCTATTCATGACGCAGGTGCCCACGCCCCGCGGCGCAGCCGGCGATCCTCGAACCTGGCACGAAGCGCGCGAACAAAAGAAGCGAACCAACGTCCCCGAAGGCTTGTGGATGCGATGCCCAAGCTGCGAGGCGATGCTGTACCGCAAAAACGTCGAGCACAACCTTCACGTCTGCCCCGAGTGCGACCATCACTATCGCATCGGCGCCGATGAACGCGCCAAGCAACTCTGCGATCCCGGCAGTTTTGAATCACTGTGGGGAGAGTTGGAACCGACCGACGCGTTAGAGTTCGTGGACCTCAAACCCTACACCGAACGCGTCGCCGCGGAAAAGAAAAAGACCGGGCACAACGACGCTATCGTCTGCGGCAAGGGGTTCATCAAAGGTCGCGGCGTCGTGCTCGCTTGTATGGACAATCGCTTCATGATGGGGTCGATGGGCAGCGTGGTCGGCGAAATGATCACGCGCAGCATTGAACTGGCGGTTGAAGAAGATCGGCCGCTCATTGTGGTGAGTTGTTCTGGTGGGGCGCGCATGCAGGAGAGCGGTCTGAGCTTGATGCAGATGGCGAAAACGTCGGCCGCGCTCGCCACGCTTGATGATGCCGGCGGGTTGTTCATCAGCGTGCTTACCGATCCGACCACCGGTGGCGTGACCGCCAGCTTCGCCATGCTCGGCGACATCATCCTTGCCGAGCCCAAAGCGTTAATCGGTTTCGCCGGCCCGCGCGTGATCGCCAACACCGTGCGGCAGGAACTGCCGGAAGGCTTCCAGCGGAGTGAACACCTGCTCGAAAAAGGCTTTGTCGACCGCGTCGTACATCGCAAGGATCTGCGCAGCGAAATCAGCCGCGTCATCGACTATGCGGGCAAGTAAACCTTGCAAGTAAGGCCGCCACTCATGCAGGCGCTCCCCACGGTTCTGCTTCGGCACGTCAGCCGGCAGGGCACCCACTACGACTGGCTTCTGGCCAACCCGCACGATCCGCAGGGCTTGCTTTGGGCCGCGCGGTGCGAATACCCTTCCTCCATCTGGGCGTCACTCGGAGCCTGGCGACTGGAACCAATCGCGAACCACCGTCGCGTCTACTTGGAATATCAAGGCAGGATCAGCGGTGGTCGCGGTTGGGTGCAACGTGTCGATCGCGGCACGTTCGTCGCCGATCTTTGGTCGGAAAGTCGTCGTGTGATTGAAGTGTCGTTTGAAGCGGTGAACCAGCGCATCGAACTGTATCGACTCGGCCGACGTTACTGGAAGGCGTCACTGGTTTGAAGAAGTGCGGTCGGACCGCTGGGTCCGCCTAGGCATCCGGCTGGGTTAGCGGGTGACCGGTCTTGTACATGTCGAGTTTGCTCACTATTTCCTTCCATGCCGTCCGCGTTTCGTCTGAACCGTCTTTTTCGGCATTCAGCACGCTTTCAAAGCCGTTCAGAAGTCCGGTGACGCGGCGATTCCAGTCGGCTTCGGCGAGCAATTCACGCAGGCGCTTGAGCGTCAGGCGTAGTTCACCTTTGGTGCGCAGGTTCAACGGGCCCAATTCGGTGTCGATCAACTGTTCGACGATGGAAACGTTCACGCCGATGCGATAGCTGGTGATGACCGCTTTGTCCTTGTCGCCGGTGAACTGTGCCGCAAGTTGCGCCATCGTGCGGTCGCGAAGCGTTTTGGCGAAATCGTTCGGCGTGATGTCGGAGGCGGTGGGCAGATCGGCGACGAACGTTGGTGGCAACTGCAAATCGGCGTACAGT
>JANQKH010000622.1 GCA_028281215.1 Phycisphaeraceae bacterium
CCGTGAATCGCGGATGATCCGCCAGCCAGGCGTCCAATTCGGCGTCCTGTGATTCGTTGAGGCCGAGGTCGTGATACACCTTGCGGCGCTTGTCGCGCAGCGCGGCGAGTTCGGGTTGCAATTTCGATTCGATGCGCGATTGTGTGTCGCTTAAGTGTTGTGATAACTGTTTGTGTTGGTCTTGTCGACTGCGGAGGTCTTCGATCTGTTGATCAAACACCTCCGCCTGATCGGCCGCCGAATAGCCGAACGGCTGCAACGCATTGCGAAGTCTGGTTACCAGCGCCTTTTGTTCGGCTTCGATCCCATCGATCGACGTCTGCGCCGACGCCAACCGGTCGGATTGCTCGTGCCAATGTTGCAGGTTCTCCGCGAGGGCGGGCAACCATTCGTCGGCGACGTTCAACTGAATCCCCAGCGAATCGGCGATGCGGGCACGCTCGGTTTCGAGTTCTGCTTCATGCCGCGCGAGTTCGCTGTCGTCGGTTGCCAGCAGTTGAAGTTGACGTTGGGCGTCATCGAACTGCGCCCGCGCCTGCGATAGTTCGATTAGCGCGCGCACGTGTTCCGAGATCGACGCTGCGGACCAGTCGGTCGGCTGTGGCAGGTTCAATTCAGAAAACTTCTGTTGAAACGCCGGACGAAGATCAGTGGTTTGATTCGTGACGCGTGTTCCCTGCGAACGCAGCGCGATAAGAATCACCATCACCACTACCGGCACGACAGCCAAACTCCATGCCCAGTGATGCAGCAGCGCCAGCGCCACAGCGAGCCCCGCCGCGAGCAGGGCGAGGGCCATCTGCGGCCAAAGCGCCGATTGACGCGCTGTGTGATCAGCGGTCGGCGTGTCCAGCCAGGTACGCAAATGGGTGAGTCCTTCACTCAACTGATCCCGTGAAATGTTTTGAATGGCTTGCGGTTCGTCGCCGCTCAGCAGTTTGCGTTTCGCCTCGAGCGCCTGGCGACGGGCGCGGAGTTGTTCACTTCGCCGGGCGAACTGGCTGATAGCCGGCAGGTCGATCGCATTCAAGTTGGTGGCCTGTCGATCGGCAAGGTGTTCACCGAGCCGGTCCTGAGACTGCTGCATTTTGACTTGCGCTTCGGCACATTGCTGTTGCGCTTGACGCAGGTCGGATTCGACCGCCAAGAGCCGACGCTGATCGGCGCGCATGGTGCTGAGTGTGGTGTCGTCAATCGGTGTGTTCGGCAGATTGAGATCCGTGATAATTCGTTCATTGTCACGGCAAGTCTTCTCGGCGTTTGCCAACTCATTGTTCAGCTTTTCGATTCGCTCGTCGAGATCATCGAGCGTTTTCCGTTCATCGCCCTTGAGTTTGGCGACCTGCGCGGGCAGGGCGGACAGTTTGATGTGCAGCGCCTCGACTTGTTCAGCCGCCACCCGGTAATCGCGCGCTTTCTGAAGCAGCGAAACATTTTTGCCGGCGGCGATCGCCTGTTGCCGCTTGGTATGCAACGTGTCAAGCTTGGCGACATCGTTCTGAATCTCGCGATGGCGATCGGTTGCTCGGCGAACGTCGTTCTTCGCGTTTTTCAGCGCGGCGGTGAGTTTGTTCGGCGAAGCAGGGCGTTCACGGTACTCCAACGCCTCGGCCGCGGACGCCAGGTCGTATCCGCCCTGGCTCAGGTCGGCGATGTGTTTGGCGAAGTTGGATTTGTCGCGGTGCACCAACTCGTGCAGCGCCAGGTGATAACGACTGCGGTGTTCAGGCGGCCCAAACTCGGGCAGCGCGCCGGGCTGTTCGTTGCTGTGTGCTTCAACGTGACCGTGATCGAGTTTGATCGTCCACTTTTGTGTCTGGTGTTTGAGTCGGCCGCTGATCATCGGCCTTTCGAGCGCGTGCTGGTGTGGCCACAGCAGCGCTTGGATGACGCTCAGCGTCGTGCTTTTACCTGAGCCGTTTGGGCCGTGGATGATGTTCACGCCGGGTGACAAGTCATCGAGAGAGAATCCCTGGCCGTGCTCGATGCCGGGCACGCGCACCACTTCGAGGGATTCAATCTGGACGGCTGAGTTGGTCATGGTTGTTGCTGTATCAGTTGCGTGAACAGGCGTCGGCATTGTGTGCGCAGGTATTCGACGGCCGATGTGTCGGTGTTCTCCGGCGACTCCAACTGCACATATGATTTGCCACGCGCGACCGTTTGGATGACCTCGTGCACTTCGCGGATCAGTTGCGCGGTTGGCGGGTTGGGTGAAGGTTCGTCCAGCGCAAGCAGCAACCGGGCGATCGCGCCGGCGGCGTTGCTGGTCTTGGCGAAAGCGTGCCAATCCACCGGCGGTGTGACTTGAACATCGGTCTTTTCCACAGTGACCGCGGCGTGGCTGACCGTCAGATCAAGGTCGGCGCGCACGTCCTCCGCAATCGATTCCACGCGGTCCGCGACGGGTGTTTCCCCGTGCAAAACCAGGCGCAGGTTGACGTGGCGCAGGTCCGCGCCGGCGGTGTCCACCACCTGCTCGGCGCGGCGGCGAATGACATCGAGCAAGTGTGCCTCGACCGCCGCTTCATCGTGCGTGTCGTTCAGGTCGATCTCAAGTGTGTCATACCAGACGTTCGAAACGCCGATGGGATGCGGCGTGGCAAGGCGACCGTCGCTGAGCGTGGTGATCCACACGCCGTGCAACCCGCGCTCGCCCGGGTCCATCGCTTGCGGTGAGCCGGGATAGAGCACCCACGGTCGGCCGCCGACGCAGCGCGGCGCATGAACGTGTCCGAGCAACCAGCCGTCGATTTGTTTGCTCTGCAACGCGGACAACGATAACGGCGCGTAACGGCTTGAAGGCGCATCGAGGTCGCCATGCACCATGCCGAGCGTGGGTATCGTTGCATCGGCGGGCAAATTGTAATGATCGAGCGGACTGGTCTGCACGCGCTCAGAGGGGAATGACCATCCGTCGATATGTAGGGCGGGTTGATCATTGTGCGGCAACGTCAGCCGTTCCCAATTGCCGTTGCGGCCGAGCAGGGTGAAGTGTTGCGGCGGCAACTGGTCCGCCAGTCGCGGTAACACGTCGAAGTCGTGATTGCCTGACACGGCGACGGTTCGAATCTTGGATTCGGCAAGCGTTTCCACACCGCGTTCCAGTGGGCCGATTGCTTCCCAGAATTTGTTGTCCTGGTCGGCAATATCACCGCTGAGCAACACCACGTCGACCTTTTCGCGCACAGCAATGCCAACGATGCGATCCCACGCGGCGGTCGTACGCAACGCGCCCATCATGACCGGATCACCCGGTATGCGCGACGAGGTCCGTCCGATGTGGATGTCGCCTGTCATCAACAGCTTCATGCTTTGATTGATCCTTGTGGTGCGCTCCGTTTCACCACGTACAGGATAAGGTCTTTTCGGCTATTGGTCTTACAGGCGAAAGGGATCAATCAGCCGTGTCATTTCCGCAGCAACCACGCTTTCAACGCATTGGTTTTCATGGCTAATCGCGGACCGTTGGCGAGGTGGAACGATCACCTGGTCGGGTCGTTGCCATTGCGATTCGTGATCGAAGGATCGGGCGTCCGGCGGTAAAGATAGTAGGACTCCAGGATGCCTGACCATTTGTCGGTCCAGTGTTCGACAGTCTCGGCGTGAAGCAGGGTCCACTGTTTGTCGTGAGGTGGATGGAGTTTTTGGATTGTCAGCAGCAAGACGGGATCGTCGCCGAACTCATCATCTATACGTTGCATGACTTCGTTTTGAGAAAGAGTCAGCAATGTCGCGCGATCGGCATTGACATAGTCGGTGTTCCACGTGACATAAGTTTCGAATGCCTGCGATTCGAGGTACCAGAATTTTCGCTGCGGCAGATGGGGCAACAGCGCCGATGCAGCCGGCGCAGGGGTCGCGGCGATCGGATCGCTGTAGCCGGCCTGTTCGATGTGTTCGGCCATCGCCCGCGACGCCGAGAAGGGATCCTGCCAATCGCGCTTCAGCGTGCGCGCGGTTTGCAGACCGCTCAACAACAGGCAGGCAAACAACAACACGCCGGCCAAGCCGCCGGCGTTGCGGAGCAGATGCAGCGACGTGGTTTGCGGTTGATTCCGCGCCGGCGATGATTCGGATTCATCGTCGGCAGATTCACATCGGGGCTGATCCCACGTTTGTGCAACCCACACTACAAACATGCAAAGGACCACGATGAATCCCCAATGGCGAAATCCGCCGCCCCATTGGGTTAAATGCAGCCAGATCCAGGTTGAGATCGGAAACGCCATGATGACCAACAACTGCCAATGTCGGCGCACGGACCAGGCAACCGCCAGAAGCACCAAGCCGCCCAGTGCCGCAAACGGCAGCGTTGAAGGGATTAACTCTTCAGGGAACAATGCGTTTTTAAACATGTGAACCACCGCGTCGACATTACCCGTTCCGACATGGTGGATCAGATGGTCGTTGGTGGGCGACGCTTGGGCATACCAGGCCACCGCGCCGGCAACCAAGATGCCGCCCGCGATCAAAACCTGTCCTCCGAGTTGTCGACGCACAACCGCTTCAATGCCCAGCACTGCTGCCAGCGCCATGCCAATCGATGTGCCATGGGAGTTGGTGTTCATCATGAGGAATACGAGGCCGGCGAACAGCATCGGACGCTCGAATCGTCGAGGGAACAGCCACGCGACAAGCCACATGAGCAGGACGGTGATGGTGTAGCTTCGAGACACCAGCGCGTACTCGAATAGCATGAAGAACGACACCACAAAGGCGAACTTTTGCCACCGCCGAAACGGCGAGAGAAACAGGAACAGGCCCGCACCGACGATGGCCAGCGCGCCGTGCAACCATTGCTGGGCTTCAAACGGCAAACCCGCTTTGGCCAGCGGTGTCAGCAGTAAATGCCACAACGCCGGCGTGCCTTCGTAGTGCATCTGCTTGAATATGTCTGTCAATGACAGGTCACGGACGATCAGCCACGATTGCGCCTCATCACGCCAAGGTTCATGAAAGGGAATCATGAACAGCACGACTGCGGCATACCCCAACCACATTGCAATTTCGGGAACACCACGGCGACCGAGTGCATGGCCGGATGAATCGATCATGACGCCTTTTTTTCCTCGTGGTATTCCTGCTCGGCGTTGACATCCCAGATGCCCGTGTTCCCGGGTTTGCCGTCGATCAGGTTGTCCACCACGGTCATCGCCGTCAGCATTGAATGGTCCTGGTTGTTGTACCGGTGCATGCCGTTGCGGCCGATCAGGAACAGGTTGTCGTAGCCGCCGATGTAATCGCGGACCTGATCGAACTGGTCATACGTGCCAAAGTAGGCAGGGTACGTTTTGGGCATCCGAATCACGCACGCGTCGCGGACCAGCGATTTGTCGATGATGCCGATCTTATCCAGTTCCGTCTTGCCCAACTCGATCATCTCGTTGTCGGGCAATTTCCAGATGTCATCCGTTTCGTAGCAAAAATACTCGAGCCCAAGCCATACCTTGCTCGGGTCGCTGATCATGTGTTCCGACCAGTTGTTGAAAATCTGCAATCGGCCGACAATGACATCCGGCTCCTGAATGTAAACCCACGTGTCACGAATGAGCTTGCTGCCATCCGGCCGGTCTTCTTTGATCTTCAATTCGTCGAGGAGCAAGCCCACGGTGATGAAGTCGCGGTAGACCAGACCGTTGGCGACGTCTTTGACCGGCTGGGGCACATTGGTATTCAAGCCGTTGATCAGATCTTTCACCGGCATCGTGGAAAAAAAGTACTCACCCTCATAGGTGGTGCGTTCGCCGGTGTTCGTGTCAACTGCTTCAATGCTGGCGATCTGTCCGTCAGCGACGTTGATCTTGTCAACCATCTGATGCGTGATGATCGTGCCGCCCATTTTTTCAACGTGTTTGGCGACGGTTTCCCACATCTGGCCGGGGCCGTATTTCGGATAGAGGAACTGCTCGATCAGCGAGGTTTCGGTGTCTTTCTGAGCGACGTCGCCGTTGTTCTTGGCGCGGCTCTTGAGCACGCTCTTGGCGGCGTGGCCCAGTGCTTTGCGGATGCTTAGCCCCTTGATGCGCTGCGCACCCCATTCAGCGCTGATCTCGTCGCATTTCACGCCCCACACCTTCTCCGTGTAGCTCTTGAAAAACGTGTGGTACAGCTCTTTGCCGAATCGATTGATGAAGAACTGTTCGAGATTCTGTTCCTTGCGAATCGGAAACATCATGCTCTTCATGTAACTGAAGCCGATGCGCATCGTACGGAACAAGCCCAGGTTCATCACCGTGTTCTTGCTGAGCGTGATCGGATAGTCGAAGAATTTGCGCATGTAGTAAACGCGGCTCTTGCGCGGCCGAACGAACATGATGTCGTCGGTCTTCTCCGGATCGGTCTCGATGTCACTGTCCGCGTGAACTTCACGTGATTGCTTTTGATAGGTGATGTGCTGCGACGAGCCGTTCATCGTCGCCATGGGCAGAATGTTGAACCACCAGTCCATGACGCGGTCGCTCTTGGAAAAGAAGCGGTGGCCGCCGATGTCAATGCGATTGCCGTTGTATTGGACGGTCCGGGAGATGCCGCCCATGTATTCCGAACATTCAAGCACGATCGGCTTGATGCCGGTGCGCGTCAGCAACTCATAAGCTGCGGTCAATCCCGCGGGACCGGCGCCAATGATTACCGCTTGCTTGTCACTCACAGTCGTACTCCCTGCCAATCGAAGGCCTGACGCTGAACCCATTACGCGATCCCATCCTATAAGTTCGTATTTTCGGGCCAATCCGTCGCATAATCGGACCGGCCGGCCTGCGCTGATCACTTGCTGCGGGTAGACCGCGTCCACGCGGACGTTGCGTCAGGTGTCAACGGTTCCTATCTTTCACTTTCGGCGACCTCTCCAACGTTGTTGAGGAACTTGGACGAGGTTGGTCCGTTATTCTCGATCCCGATGTCGATTGCCAAATCCGGCGATCGTCAACGTCAGATAACCTCCCTCAGCGACAAGGTCACGCGAGTTCACACCATGAATATCTTCAGCGGCTGCATCCCCGCCCTCATGACGCCTTGCAATTCCGACCGCACACCCAATCACGAGGCGTTGGTCCGCAAGGCTAAACAACTGCTCGACGCCGGCATGTCGGCGGTGGTCTATTGCGGGTCCATGGGCGATTGGCCTCTGCTCACCGACGAGCAGCGCCAGCAGGGCGTCGCGAATCTGATCGACGCCGGTGTGCCCGTGATCGTCGGTACCGGCGCGCAGAACCCCAAACAGGCGGCCGCCCACTCCGCCCACGCCAAACAGGTCGGCGCCGCCGGGCTCATGGTTATCCCCCGCGTGCTCTCACGCGGCACTTCGCCTGCCGCTCAGCGACATCACTTCGCTGGCATCCTCGCCGCCGCCGGCGATCTGCCCGCCGTCATCTACAACAGTCCCTACTACGGCTTCGAAACCAAGGCCGACCTGTTCTTCTCACTTCGCGAAGAGTTCCCCAGCCTTGTCGGCTTCAAAGAGTTCGGCGGCGCGGCGTCACTCAGCTACGCCGCCGAGCACATCACCAGCGGCAACCCCGACCTCACCCTCATGGTCGGCGTTGATACGCAAGTCTTCCACGGCTACATCCACTGCGGCGCGAAGGGCGCCATCACCGGCATCGGCAACGCACTACCCGGCCCCGTACTGCGCATGGTCGAACTGTGCGAAAAAGCCCAGACCGGCGACGTACAAGCCAGACGATACGCCGCCGAACTGGAAGAAGCCCTGCGCGTGCTGTCCACCTTCGACGAAGGGCCGGACCTCGTGCTGTATTACAAATACCTGCTCGTTCTCAAAGGTGATGAGGAATATGCTCTACACTTCAATGAAACGGACGCACTGAGCGCGAGTCAGACGAAGTATGTGGAGGAACAGTTAAAGCTGTTCGAAACGTGGTGGGAGAATTGGGAAGGTCGCGTTGCCTGAGTGATGAAAATATGTGGCCCGATTTCTATTTGTTCTTGAAGTCCCACCACCAGCGTACTCTGGGTGATTCCAAAATCTGACGACAACGTTCAGGCGTCATCCAAGTCCGGGTTACCGTGTTAGTTATCAACTCTGGCGGTGCCACCTGTGCGTACGCGACCGGATGCCAACTGTCGAGCCGCGATGAGATGAGTTCCCACGCCTGATCGGGATCGAACCAGTGGGCGATGTCGACAGCATCCCTGAATTCGCAGGTATTCGGATGTGATTTCGCCAACTCGAGGGCGACCTCTCGTCGATCGTACGCAACCGCCATTTTGAATCTGTGCTGTAGGCGCCTCTCCTCGGATTGTGAATAGGTTGGCGGGACACCGTCTTCTTCATACTTGGCCCATGCCTCTTCGTTTTGGCCTTGTGATCGCTTCGCCCGTGCCATTGAAATCGCGTTGCCGAAAGCATCTCGCTGTTCATTCGCGCTCTCGGCGAGCCATTTGGATGCATTGCCGTAACGGCCAGGAGTTAGTTGAGCGATTTCTGCGACGCGAGACCATTTGGCCGTTTCCGCGCCTGCGCGAGCCACCAAACCTGCAATTTCAAACGGAACATTCAAGTGGAAAAAAGTCTCCGTGTCTATCAATACATCGGGCGCATGCTGAAGTACGGCATCCCACTCTCCCAGACAGGCACGCAGAATGATTACCGATGCTTGTGCGGTTGAATCGCCAAGTATGCTGAATTGCTCCAGTGCTTCGAGCGCTTCAATCGGATGTCCTTTCATCGCATGGAGTTGGGCGGCTTTTGCGTTGCGAAAGTGTAAGTCTCGATCTCCCGAAGTGAGTGTTACCGATTGCGCAGGTGTATCCGCGTCGGTCTTTGCGAGTTCACGCGCGATTTTCTGCATCCATGTCTTGAAGCTATTTGCCAGAACGAATCGCTCGGCATCGTCATGGAGAAAAAGGACAACTTGCCCCATGCGGCCGCGTTTTGTCGGTGAGGTGTCAACACAGACCAAATCGCCGAACCCGTTTTCGAATACGGGAATCCAACCCGGGCACCACCAGTCTGAGTTCATTTTTCCGTCGTTGTCAGTTTCGAATTCCTTGAAGACGCCTTCGTCGTAGAGGTGCTTCATCGCCTTCCATTGCTGGCCTATCTCCGCGGTAGATAGTGCCCGCCATCCTTCAAAGAGTGTTTCATTGTTCTGGCCGTCATGCACATGAAGTGAGTCAACAAGGTCGGAGGGCATCTCCAAATCCATTGCCTTGCTCGCCTCTTTGATGATGGCATTGTCTGCGGGTGGACGCAGAGATTCGGCTCGATCCGTACTGATTCGGGTCAGTTCTTTTTCGATCCGGGTCCATGTTCGTTGCATTATTCACCTCGGTATACCTGCGAGATGCAAAGCCTACTTCGTCTCCCCCAACGTCAAATCCTCCGCCTTCTTCTTCGTCACATCCTTGTGCCGGAACAGGATCCGGTTGATGGCGAAATGCTTCGATCGGCCGGACACGACAAGTTTGTATCGCTGCCCGGCTTTGAAGTGATACACCGCGACGCGTTTGTTGTTGTGGCCGCCGGGGTCGAGGTGGTTGCCGCTGAACCAGGAAAACTTGTTCACTGATCCGCCGTAAAACTTCGTGTCTTTCTTGAGCATGGCCAGCGGGGCGTCTTTGCCGTGTTTGTTGCCGGGGTTGGGGCCGGCTTCGTAATTGCCTTCGACGCGGACAAAACAGTCGTTGCTGTAATCCTTGCGCTGACCGTGGTCTTCACGAGAGGCATGCATGTGCAGGTAATACAGGCCGCCTTTGTTGATTTTGAACACATATTCCAACGGTGAGGTCGGCGGGCCGTTTGTCGGTTTGTTGCCGGTGAATTCGATGTAGCCCTTGCCGGTGAACCCTTTGATGGTCGTCTTGCCCTGCCACTTGCCGGGTTTGGACTTCGTGCTTTCTGCTTCGATGATGACCAGTCCGTCCTTTTCCTCGTAGCCGGCCGCATTCGCGCTGGAAAGCAAGGTGAGGGTGAACAGTGAAACAGCAAGGGCGCGCATGGGAATTCTCCAGTTACGTGCTGATACGGTATTTGTCGCAATGGTAGCTTGATTGTATCGCAACGGGTGCGCGGCAACGCGTCAGGACATCGAACATGCTTATCCGAGCCGGGCTCTGCGAGCCTGGTCGCGACGAAGTCGCGTTCATAGTGCGTTGGGAGTTTTTACTTCGACTTAGAGCGCCTCAACGCTACAGCAAGAGTTGATCTGCTCCAAAGGTGATGGATTCAAGTAATAGAGGCACGCCGTTGCGCGACGACCGGGCTCACAGAGCCCGGCTCGGTCAATCAAAGGTTGCACGTGTCGTTGACGTTCGGTTGCTTGTGAGGACGACCGGTCCGGTCACATATGGACCGTCGATTTTGCTTCCAGCGTCAGGTCGTCTTGTTCTCCGGTGATCAGGCGATGGTGGGCGAGGCCGGCGATCATGGCGGCGTTGTCCAGACACAGGGGCATCGGCGGCAGAAAGACCTGGATGTCTCGCTCATCGCCCAACTCGGTTGCCCGCGTGCGCAGCAGTGAATTGGCGCTCACGCCGCCGCCGATGAGCAGGCTGCGCGGCGGTTGGCCCTGATCGGTGAGTTGATCGATCGCCCGGTGCAGCTTTTTGATGACCGCGCCGATCGCGGCATCCTGAAACGCGGCCGCAAGGTTGGCGCGTTGGTTGTCCGTCAGGTCATCGGCTGAGCGTTCAAACTTCACGTCGCGACCGCGCCCCTGCGGCTTGCCGCGCACGGTGTAGAGCAGGGCGGTTTTCAAACCGCTGAACGAAAAGTCAAGGCTCTGTTTGTCCAGCATCGAGCGGGGCAGATCGTAGTCTGAGCCGTCGCCAGTCTGGGCAAGTT
>JANQKH010000793.1 GCA_028281215.1 Phycisphaeraceae bacterium
TCTTTCGCATCAGGCCGGCCAGTGTGTTGCCCGGCGCCAATTCGATGAACTGGCCGACAAGGTTGGTCACTGCCCATTCTATGGAACCGGACCATCGCACGGGGCTGGTCAATTGTTCCACCAGACGTTGTTTGATCGAGCTGACTTCGCCTTCATGGGGAATCGCCGTCACGTTGGAAAGCACGGGGCACAACACGCCGTCCCATTCAATTTTGTCCAGCGCCGCCTGCAATTGCTCCGCAGCCGGTTTCATGATTGGCGAATGAAATGCGCCGGCGACGGGCAACGGCTTGGCCGGGTAGCCCATCTCCTTGGCGACCGCGGGCACCTTGTCACACGCGTTTTGCGATCCGCTGACCACGACCTGGCCGGGGCTGTTGAAGTTGGCGGGCACGAGTACGTCGTCCTTGTTTCCGTCGTCCGCGCACTGTTCGAGTACGGCTTTGCAGACTTCGTTGGCCGCGTGTTCATCCGCCCGAAGCAGAGCGACCATGCTGCTGGGTGTGGCGACCGCGGCTTCCTGCATCACTTGGCCGCGAAGTTTCACCAGCGACAAGCCGTTGACAAAGTCAAACGCACCCGCGATGTGCAATGCCGTGAACTCGCCGAGACTCAGGCCGGCGGTCGCGACGATCTTGCCGATCTGACCCGCTTCCTTCAAGGCCCGGTAGCAAGCCACCGACGTGACATAGATGGCGACCTGCGCATGATTCGTGGCGGTCAACTCGTCCTGCGGTCCTTCGAAGCACAACTTGCTGATGGGATAACCTAAGGCTTCGTCAGCTTCGGCAAACGTGTCAGCAGCAGCCTTGCTGGTTTCGGCCCATGCCTTTCCCATGCCGACGGCTTGGGCGCCCTGGCCGGGACAGAGGATGATCTGGTTGTCGTCGTTGGGTGGTGTCATGGTTCAACAAGGAGGCGTTGGTGCGTCAGGTTGTGGTCGTTGGGATTCGATTGATCGTGGACATGCCCGGTGGTTCATGCGGTGACGAGTCGGGTCATGGTAAGGAGCGGCGCAGGCACGGATCATGGCATGCTTCTGGTGCCTGGCTTGGCACGACTTAAAGCCGCCACAAACTCGTCGCCCAGGTCAGGCCGCCACCAAGGGCGATGAACAACACGTGGTCGCCTGTGCTCAATTTGCCGTCGTCCATCAGTTCGTGCAGGCAGATCGGCACACTCGCGGCCGAGGTATTGCCGTAGCGGTCGATGTTGATGTACATCCGCTCAGGCGGTAAACCAAGTTTGTCCCGCGCCGATTCAATGATGCGGGCGTTGGATTGATGCGGAATCACGACCGCCAGGTCCGCCGGCGTCAGGCCGCACGCTTTGACTGCTTTATCGATGGAGCGTCGCAGCGTGGAGACGGCGAACTTGTAAATCTCGCGGCCGTTCATCTGCAACGTGTTGTATTGACCGCTGAACTGCGCGCCGTGGCCGTTGCTGGGCAGATCGGATTCATCCTTGGGGCAATAGAGTTCATGCCATCGCCCGCCGTCACTGCCCATCGTTTGGTACAGGCAGCCCTGATCCTTGTTGTCGGTTGCGGAGAAGATCGCCGCGCCGGCGCCGTCGCCGAACAGCACACAGGTTGACCGGTCTTCCCAGTTGGTGATCTTGCTGAGCGTTTCGACGCCGATGACGGCAACGTGGCGATAGAAGCCGGTTTGAATGAGGCCCGCGGCCATGTTCGCGCCGTACACCCATCCGCTGCACGCGGCACTGATGTCCACGCCGCCGGCAGGGGTTGCGCCTATGTCGGCGACCACGCGCGCCGCCGTCGATGGCGTGCACATCTCCGGGCTCAGCGTGGCGCAGATAACCATGTCCAGGTCGGCTGGCTTGAGGTCGGCGTTGGTCAGCGCCTGCTGCAACGCTTCGATGGAAAGGTCGCGAACGGTTTGTTCCTTCTCAACGATATGTCGCTGACGAATGCCGGTGCGCTGGCTGATCCACTCATCGTTGGTGTCAACAATTTTTGCCAGATCGTCGTTGGTGAGCACTTTGGCGGGCACGGCCATACCTGTGCCTGCAAGGCGAACACCGATCGATTTGGTCGATGAGGTCGACCCGGTCGACGGGGTCGATGTCGCTTGCCCGGTTCCCTGGTCGCTTAGGCCGTCTGCATTCATGCCGCACCTTCGGGAACAGAGTTGGGGACGGCGTCGGTACTGGGCGTACCACCGTCGGGGATCTCGGCCAACAGGTCAACGATCGTTTCGTTGACGTTCAGTTGTACGTATCGCTGGGCGGCCTTGATCGCCGAAACGATCGTGCGGGCTTCACTGGAGCCGTGGCAGATTAGGCAGATGCCGTTGGCGCCCATGAGCGGCGCGCCGCCGTATTCGTGGTAATCGTGCTTCTGATAAATGCCCTTGACGACCGGTTTGAACTTCTCGGCAAGTCCCGGATCGGTTTCCATGATTTCCCGCGTAATCGTTTTGATCAGGCCCATTGAAAGGCCTTCCGCGAGTTTCAGGACGACATTGCCGGTAAAGCCTTCGGTTACCACGACGTCGGTTTTGTCGTCGAAGATGTCGCGGCCTTCGGCGTAACCAACGTAGTTGAGCTTGCTGTCTTCGCGGATGAGTTTGGCGGTTTCTTTGACCAGAGCGTTGCCTTTGCTTTCCTCAGAACCAATTGACAGCAGCGCAACGCGCGGGTTGTCCACGCCGATCACGCGCTCGGCATAGACCGACGCCATGTGAGCATATTGATGCAGGTGCGACGGACGCGGTTCCGGGTTGGCGCCGACGTCACAGACGACGATCGGACCGGAGAAGGTGGGAATGGTCACGGCGATGCCGGGGCGATGTACGCCGGGCAGCCGCCGCATGTACATCTGGGCGCCCGCCACGCAGGCGCCGGTGTTGCCGGCGCTAATGATCGCATCACATTTTTTGTTGCCAGCGCGTTTGGAACCGAGTTGCGACATGCGCACGATGGAACTGTCCTGCTTGGTACGCAGGGCATTGACGGCCGAGTCATCCATGGCGATGACTTCGGTCGTGGCGAGCACTTCGATGCGGGGATCGTCACCAACGCCGCGATCGGCCATGCCGTTGCGAATGACGGACTCATCGCCGACCAGGACGATCACATCGTCTGGCGCAAGAATATCAAGCGCGTCGAGGCATCCAGCCAAGATCGCGCCGGGCGCGTGGTCTCCGCCCATGACATCGACAGCGATGCGCACGGTTTAGTCGTCCTCTCCGAGTTGAAGCTTCAGGCCAGGGCGCACGTAACCACATTCATTGCACGCGGCATGAGGCGGCTTCGGGGCGCGACAGTTGGGACATTGGACGATCGTCGGGGCCTTGAGTCGGTCATGACTTCGCCGCTTGCGACCTTGGGTTCGGGTTTGTCTCTGAACAGGTACCATGGACCATAACCTCGTGAGTAGCTTGGTGTTGGGGAATGATTGGCAGGTCTGGTTGTCGATCGGGATGATCAGTTCTGGATGGGGTCCGCCACCGACCCTGATGCTCGCGACTTGCTGCGGGCCATCCCTCTGGCAGCAAGACCATAAAGCGTATCGCCGTCGCCCATATTCGTCAAATACAACGGGCTCGCACCGTGCGATCCGCACTTGCTGTCGGCGGGCGCCAGCAGTCCCTCCGCCACTTGTGCTATCGTGCCTCGCATGGCGGACACACAAGGAAAAACACAGGTCATCGTCGCCGGGTTCGGGCCCGTCGGTCGCGTGTTGGTCGACCGCTTGGAAGCCTGCGGCGTGCAGGTCACATTGATCGAACTCAACGCTGACACGGTTTTCAAGCAGAACCAATTGGGCAGGCACGCCGTGCACGGCAATGTCGCCGAACCCGCCACGCTGACCGAGGCCGGCGTCGAATCCGCCGACTCCCTGCTGCTGACCATTCCCGACGAGGAAGCCGCTCTCGAAGCCTGTCACCAGGCCCGCCAATTGGCGCCGAACATCTACATCGCCGCCCGCACCAACTACGTCAGCCGCGGTCTGCTCGCCTCCCGCCACGGCGCTGACTGCGTCGTCGTCGAGGAACTGGTCACCGCCCAGGCGATGACCGAAGCGGTTGTCGGCCGCTTCACCAGCGACGCGGAGCCGACCACGTGACCTCGCCAGCCGATGTGCCGCCTCAACTGTCCTCTGCGGCGGTGTCGATCCGTGCGCTGTTGCTGGTCACTTTCATCGAGAGCGCCGCGACCGCACTCATCGAACGCGGCATCTTCTTTTATACCGAACACAAACTCGGCTTCACCGAGAAAGAGAACCTTTGGCTCGCGTTGGTCTTCGCAATGCCATACGTCGTCGCCGCGCTCGGTGCTCATGCCGTCACCACGCGATGGCTCAGCGAAAAGGCGCTGACGGTGATCGGCATCGCCGGGCAAACCCTTTTCCTCGCCGCCGTCGCCGTGCATCCGGTCGGTTGGACCATCTTTGCCGCCCAGGCCGTGATGGGTTTCTGCACCGGCCTAAAGTGGCCGCCCATCGAAAGCTACATCAGCGCCGGACTCACTCCTACACAAGCGTCGCGGCGCATCGGCGTGTTCAACGTCACCTGGGCCGGCGCCGTGCCCATCGCCATCGTCCTCGCCGGCCCGCTGATCGAATGGTGGGACCGGGCTCTGTTCATTGTGCCGCCGATCTTGAGCATGGTCAGTTTTCTCTTCATGATGGGTCAGCCCAGTCGTCCAATCCATCTGCCGGATGATCATCCCGAACGCCCCAGCGACGAGCACCTGGCCCATATGCGCGGGTTGCTGCACGCCAGCCGATGGTTGCTGT
>JANQKH010000798.1 GCA_028281215.1 Phycisphaeraceae bacterium
CCGCCACCAGCGCGGTCAATGCAAAGCACAAAGGCAGTGTGAAGGGTAAGCCCGTCTGGAAAGCCGGCAAGATCGCCGGCGCGTTCGACACCGCCGGCAGGGCTCGCATCGAGTTCCCCGCCGATCTGGCCAATTTCGATCGCACCGACGCGTTCAGCTATGGCTGTTGGGTCAATCCGCGCGGCGACGGTGCGGTGTTCGCCAAAATGAATGACGGCAACAATTACCGTGGGTATGACCTCTACATTCAAAATGGCGGGCAGGTTGGCATGCACCTGATCAACGCCTGGCAAGGCAACGCCATCAAGGTGATGAGCACAACTAAGATCAAACGCAACACATGGACGCACGTGTTCATCACGTACGACGGCTCAAGCAAAGAAGCCGGTGTCAAAATTTTCATCAACGGCCAGGAGCAGACCAAACGATCGATCGAAGCCAACGCCTTGCGCGACACCACCAAAGGCAATGCGCCGTTCACCATTGGTCGCCGCACACCCGGCGCACAATTCAACGGTCTGATTGACGACGTTCGTGTGTACGGACGAGCCCTGGCGCCGGCCGAAGTCGCCCGCATCGCCGGCTCCGATCCCATTCGTGACATCCTCGTAATCACGCCGGACAAGCGAAACAAGCAGCAGGTTGACCAGTTGCGGACCCATTACCTGGCGAGTGTCGACAAGGAGTACGGCAAACTCACCAAAGAAAAGAGCAAACTTGCCGCACAGGTGGCCGGCCTGAAAAAGACCAACATCACCAGCATGATCATGGGTGAGCAACCGAAGCCGCGCATGACTTATGTGTTGATGCGTGGGCATTACGCATCGCCTGATAAGAGTGAGGTCATCAAACCGGACGTCCCCAAAGCATTACCGCCATTCCCTGAAGGCGCGCCGCGCAACCGTCTTGGTTTTGCCAAATGGCTTACCGACAAGCAGCACCCACTGACCGCGCGCGTAGCGGTGAACCGTTACTGGTCGATGTTCTTCGGCACTGGCATCGTCAGCAGCGTGATGGACTTCGGCTCGCAAGGCCAGTGGCCGAGTCATCCGCAGTTGCTCGATTGGCTCGCGACTGATTTCGCCAACAACGGCTGGAACATCAAACGGACGATCAAACAGATCCTGATGTCCGCAACCTATCGCCAGACTTCACGCAGCAACCGCACGCTCGCGGAGAAAGATCCACAGAACCGGTTGCTGGCGCGCGGGCCGCGGTTCCGATTGCAGGGCGAGTTCATTCGGGACAACGCGCTGGCCCTCAGCGGCTTGCTGGTCGATCAGGTTGGCGGCCCGAGTGTGAAGCCGTACCAGCCGCCGGGGTTGTGGAACGAGGTGTCTCTCACCGGCAATGTTCGATTCGTGCAGGACAAGGGTGAGAAGCTCTATCGCAAGAGCATGTACACTTACTGGAAACGCTCGGCGCCACACCCCGGCATGATGATCCTCGACGCCCCGACACGTGAGATGTGTGTCGTACAACGGGCTCGCACCAACACGCCGTTGGCCGCACTTTACAC
>JANQKH010000835.1 GCA_028281215.1 Phycisphaeraceae bacterium
TCGACGGATTCTTTGTCGAACTGAACAACCTGACCGCGACGGCGACGTTGGACGACGGCGCCGGCGGCGGCGCGCAACCACTTGCCGACTTCGATGTCATCATCGGCGTGCTTGCGGCATCGGTCACCGGCGGCGATGTGCAGATGAGCGCGGCGGCGAACACGGCTTTCACCGGCGACGCGATTGCCGACGGCAGAGTCACCACCGCCGAAATCGACAGCGCCTTCGATGACGGCACGGTTGACATCACCGAGGTGTCACCGAGCATGGCGAAAGTGACCTTGCCGGTGGTGGTGGAGCCGACCGGTTTTTTAGCCGGCGATCTACCGCCCAACAGCACGGTCACAATTGGCAGTGATACCGACAGTTTGTTTGGATTCACGTTCGAGGATGAAGACGGCGAGGATGTGTATCAAGGACCGACCGTCAGCATGTCGAGTGATTTGCTGGGTTTCGCCGGTTTGCAGCCGCGGGATCTGTTGTTGCCGCTGGTGCGGTTGATCGACTTTGCCGACAGCGTGGGTGACACGCCGGCGTATCAGCAGTTTTTGCCCATGGTGGACGGTGTCGACCTGTCAGCCATCTTTGGCGCCGAAGACACAGCGACGCGGTTCTTCGGTTATGGCGACGTGCTGCGCGACAGGCTTCATTTGGTTTCGTCCCTCGTCGCCACCGATGCGCTTGCGGCGGATATCGTGGCAACCGGGAAACTTTCGACCGACGCGGCGTTCACCGTCACCGTCGATGAAATTGACGGTGTCAATGGACCGGTCGAAGTCAACGTGCTCGTCGAAGCGAGCGCCACGCAGGACAACCTCGGCCTGCTTGACTTGATCAACAACATCAACGACGCGATTGCGGTTGGCATTGCCGACGCCATGCCGGGCTTGAGTCAGGATCTGTTTCTCGCCACGGCGGACACCAACGGCGGCGGCACACGCGTTCGGCTGGTTTCCGCGCAATCATTGACGATCAACGGCGCACCAACCGGTGAACTCGGTTTCGCCGACGGCGACGCCAACGACACCGGCGAACTGATCCTGCAAGGCAACTTCGCCAAGGTTGCGACGATTCAAGAACTCGAATCGCTGATCGACCCCGATCCGGACAGCAACATCTTCGACGTGACGTACGACGACGTGGAAGACGTGCTGCGTTTCAACGTGAATATCGCGGCGGCGGATCAACTGGATGTGAATGAGCCGTTCGAGTTTGATCTGACGCTGGATGATCAGTTCAACGAGTTTTCCGCACCGGCGACGATGACCATCTCGTCGCAGTTGGGTGTGTCGTTCACCTTTGGCGTGGACCTGACGCCCACGGACGTGGTTGAGGTGGTCTCGTCCGATGCAAACAACCTGCCGCAGACCGGCACGTTGACGGCCAACGCGACGTTTAACTTAATCGTCGACGGTGTGTTGACGCCGATCACGGTGCCGGCCGGCGCGCACGGCGGCATTGTCGGATTGGTCAACGCCGTGCAAGCGGCGGTGGACGGCGAACTGGGTGCGAATGTGATCGACGTCGGACTCGATGAATCCGACGGCCTGCGGCTCACGTTCACCTCCGACACCGGCGCGACGTTGCTCGTCACCGTTGATGACACGGACGACACCGCGGCGACCGAGTTGGGATTGACTAACCCGTTGGTGGAACTGATCGCGGACACCGAGCAAGTTGACGGCTTCAACGGCCGACTACTTGCCGACGCCGACTTCACGCTGACCGTTGGCGGCAACGCGGTGGATATCACCATCGAGCGCGATGCTACGCTCGACAACGTCTCGCTCAGCGACCTGATCGCGGACTTGAACGATGCATTGGAAAACGCCGGGTTCGACCTTGACGACGTGGAAGCCGACATCGAGCGCGAAGACGACGGCAACGGAAATGTGATCGCCCGGCGGATCAAGTTTGTGTCGGACCGCGCGATGACGTTCACTGACGCGGACGGCAACGCCGACGTGTTGGGGTTCACTGACGGGCAATCGGTTGCGCCCGATCCGCAAACGCCGAGTATGGGCGTGACCACGTTCACCGCCGACGGTACGATCAACACCGCCGCGACGGGGCAACTGAGCGAAAACGAATTTACGTTCAGTGTGCAACTTGACGATGCGGATGCGTTGAATGTCACCGTGGGCGACGATGCGGACGAAACGCTGGCGGACAACCTTTCGCTCGACGATCTGATCATCGACATCAACACGGCCATCGCCCGCGAATTGACCAACGCCGGGTTGCAGGCCGACCTGGTCATCGCCTCGCGCGACACGGCGGACAGCAACCGTATCAAACTCGGTGTCAGCTCAGTGGGGCTTGCGTCGCTCATTGCCGTCAGTGCGGATGCGGACGATCCGTTCGTCACCGAACTCGGCTTTGCTCGTGGCGCGTTTGACGTGTCGGATGAAAACGAAGGCTTCTTCCTTGAAGATGCCGGTGCGTTCACCGGCACGGTCGACATGACCATCGACGAAGCGCTCAGCGATGTGTGGTCGGCTGAATTTTTCGACCCGGACGCCATGGCTTTCGGCGTGACCGCTCTGCAGATTGAAGATGCGATCGAAACGGAACTTGGCGTAGCGGACGGCGATGCGTCCGTCGTGGTCGATGCCGAGGGCAACCGCGCGGCGATCACCTTTTCGCCCGACAACGCCGTCGTCGTCACACGTGGCAACCTGACCGCCGCGATTGAATCAATCGAAGACGGCGGCGAGGCCGTCGTGCCGGCCGGCGAGGTGTCAGTCCAACTCGAAGATGACGGTGTGTTCGGCTTCCTCGGCATCGACTTCGACGCGATTCAACTGGCGGGCAACCTGGCGATCACGTCGGGCTTGAACAGCGGCGCCGGCGTCGGCGGGCGGATCGCCATTGATGAAGTGCAGGTCGAAGCCGCGGCCGTGGTTGGCACGCGCGCGGGCGGACCTTCATCCGCCAATCGCGTGCAACAGGACGCCACATTCACGCTTACGCCCGAGTTTGAAACCGCGGTCCAAATCGAGGTACCGGCGCTGACCAATGCGACACTTGTCGGCTCCACCGGCGCAGCGTTTGCTGATACCGGCGCGGACACTGACTTTTCGCTTTCCGACGACGCGACATTCACCCTGGCAGTCGGGGCCGACACGTTCGACGTCACCGTCATCGGCTTGCGCGAAACGATCGATCTGAACACCGGCACGCGACAGGACGGTACGCGGATGAACGGCGTGAGTCTCAACGCCAATGTCGATCAGATGCGTGATGACGTGCGCTCCGCCATCGAAGACGCGCTGGTCAATCAGGGTTTTTTCGACTTTACATGGACAGTTTCGCTGGTCGGCGGCGCGGGCATTACCGATCAACAGATCGCCGACGCTGTGGTGGATGATGACGGCGTCGCCGGTCAGGACGGACTGGCTGACACGGCCGCTGACGACGTGCGCGTTCACCGTCTTAATAATGACACCGCGGTGATCGTGTTCAGCAGTTCGCTGACTGGTTCATTCGACGCCGATGACCTGACCGATGCGCTGGAAAACGCGATCGACGGATTGTCCGGCGGCAGCGTTGCGTCGGTGGAGCAAGGCAGGCTGACCGCGTTGAATGAGTTGATCGACGTGGACGTTGAAGGCGAACAGTTGACATTCCAATCCGATCGGCCCGTTGCGATCAGCAACGCGAACGCCGTAGCGGAGACGGAACTTGGCCTGACCAACCTCGTGTACGAAGTGACCGGCGAAGTGGACATCACCGGCGACACGCGGCCGGGTTCGTTGCAGTTGGTGCCTGCATCGGACATTCGCAGCACGACGGGCATCGCGGCGGTCGTCGCCAACGGCCGATTGATGAGCGACGCCGTATTCGAGTTGGATTTTGGCGACGATACGCTCACGGTAACCGTCGTTGCGGTGGACACGAACAACAACAACGACGGCGACGATCTGCGCGGTGACGTGCAGGCGGCAGTCGATCAGGCGCTGATCGATGCAGGCATCGTTTCGCAGGCGGACATCGACGCCGACGGCAGCCCTGTCAGCGTGGCGTTGTCGACGACGGACCGCCTTCAGTTCAGCGGTGATCAGACGGTGGCGGTGCGCAGTTTGAACGACGAAGCGCATCTGGCGCTGGGGTTGGCCGGCGTGTTGATCACCAACGGCCAATTGAGCGACAATGCTACCTTCGTACTCGATGTGTCAGGTGAACTGATCGGCGTGACCGTGTTCGCCGATGCTGCAACCATCGACGAATTGCGCAACAGCGACCCTGACTTTGAGTCGGATCAGGACGGCACGGACACGAACACCTCGCGCGCTGACCTATTGGTTGACATTCAAAGCGCCATCAATGACGCGCTACAAAGTCGAGGCTTCGCCGCGGACTTGATCACCGCCGAGTTGGATCCGGGCAACGCCAACCGTTTGCAACTGAACGCGGCCGTGTTGGGCGAACCGATCGCGATCCGTTCACTCAACGGCGTGGCATTAAGCCAACTCGGTATCGCGGCGACGCGCAGCGAACCAAAGTTCACCCTCAGCGACGACGCGTCCTTCACGTTGTCGGTCGGCGATCAGGTGATCGATGTCACCGTGCCCGCCAACGACACCAACGGCGTCACACCGAACATAACCGCAGACGATCTGCTTGCGGATGTGCAGCAAGCGTTGCTCGATGCGCTAACGAATGCGGGTTTGGCGGCGGACTTGGTGACGGCGGAATTGGTTGACAGCGCTGACGGGCCGGGCAAATTGCAGTTCACCTCGGCACAGTCGTTGACGGTCAGCACGCCGGACAACGCAAACACGGCGTTGACCGAACTGGGTTTGACCAACGCGTTGACATTGAATGATCTGGCGCGGGCGATTAACCAGGGCATCGAAGATTCGGCGCTCAGCGGCCGCGCGGTTGCAGGGATTGTGTCGGCAAAGGACGACGCCGGCGATCAACGCAATCTTCTGGCCATCCGCCTGCGCTCGGCGCATCAAACCTTGACGATCGATCTGGGTGGCGATGTCGATCTGGCTGAGCGCCTTGGTTTCACCAACAGTGGCGCATTTGTGTCGGTTAACACCGTGGTGGGCGAAACCGATGACGAACCGCCGGCAGATGTGTTGCTTGGTGAGCCGGTGCTCGATCAGCCAGTGATCACGTCGAGTTTCGCGCTGAGTTTACCGGGTGAAGTGGCGGGCGTCGGTGACGGCGCGGGCAATGCGATTGACTTTGACGTCACCGTTACCGCGACAGACCTGCTCGACCGCGACACGTTTGTGCTGACCCGTCCTGCTTCGGTGGTGTTCGACGAACTGAACGCCGAAAATGCGACCGATGCTGTGTTGCAGGCCGGCGATGTACTGGTGTCTCTGTTCGGGGACGTTGGTCTGCTGGGCAAGGATCTGCCGATCATTTCACTCAACGCCAATGAGCTCAGCGATTTTGTGTCGCCGTTCTTTGATCTCAGTGACGATCTGTCAAACGAAGCGCCGCCCACCACATTGCAGGAACTCGAAGCTCTGATGTTCCAGGTGTTGGACCTCAACACCGATGCGCTGTTCGTCATTGAGGGAGATCGATTGTTGATCGACCTTCAGTACGAGCATGGGCAGTCGTTTTCCGTGCCGTTTGCGATCAACGTGCCGTTGCTCAACGCTCTGACAGACAATCCGCCGTTGGAAAGCCCCAAGTCAGTGGTGGCGACTGACAGTTCGATCCGCCACGACGTGGTGTCGACCGCGCTGGTGGACCTCATGCTCGCGCTGGATTTCAGCGGTGACGGCGCGCCGACCGCCGTGATCGACAACACCGTCGGCGGCGACCTGGTCACCATCGAAGTCGACGCCGGCCAGGACGACCTGTTCACTTCCGCGCTGTACGGCCCGGAAAAAATTTCCGTCGTGTCCGGCCGCACCGAACTCGGCGGGCCGACCGACCAGGTGATTTACACACTCGGTTTCACCGACGCTGCAGAACTGTCGGTTGAAGACGTGTTGGATCGGCTCGACGTCGAAGGCATCCGCGCTTCCAACCCGCTCTCGCTCGAAGCAGACGAAACCATCGAACTGCTGACCGACGCGATCATCACGCTAACGCTGGACGGCTCACTACCGATCGACATTGTGGTGGAAGCGGGCGATTACACGCTCGACGAACTGATCGATGCGATCAATGCGGGCATCGTAGACGCGGGATTGGACAACGACACGCTCGTCGCCGACTTCACGCAGGAAACACCGGCGTTGGATTCAACCGAGCCAGGTGAAGTTACGTTGCATCTGCTCGCCGACGGCGAGCTTGAAATTGTCGGTGTCAATGGTGTGACAGCGACCCAACTCGGCTTTGCCATCGGCGACAAGGGTATCACCACCGCTGATGTGCAGGGCAGCGCTGCCGTCGAACTGGAAATTGTCGGACAGGATGTCAACGGCGACAACGTCGAACTTGGTACGCTCGATTTCAGCATTGATGAAGCTGACTTCCGCGATGCGATCGATGGCGTCGTCGGGTCGGTGTCGTTCAACGGTGAACTGTTCGACAACGACTCCAACCCCGGCGCGGACCTCGACAACCTGGTCAACGACGGCTTCGGTGATCAGGACAACCGCCTCGCCCGGCTGCTCGGAGATTCCGATCAGTTGATCACCGGCATCTTCGGCATCTTCGATGACATTCAAACCGCCATCGAACTGGTCATCGATCCGCTGACCAACGTGCCCATCGTCGGCGACAACGTGATCGACCCGATCATCGAATTCTTTGACGACCTGCGCGACGCCAGACGTGACTTGCGCGATCGCATTCTCACCTTGACGCGTGCGTTTGCCGGCGATGAAGGCGGACTCATCACCGCCATTCAGGATGCATTCTTCAGAGCATTCGGACCAGATGGACTCAACGTGCTCGTTGATGAGGAATTGGACGGGCAGGTCGACGTCGACGACGTGTTCGTGACCATCGGTGATGACGAAAACATGGACGGGCAGATCAGCTTGGCTGAAGAGTTCGTGCAGTGGGACATGCACCTCGGTCAGTCGATTGAGTTCAACTTCCCGTTCAGCCTGAACTTGGGTTTACAAGAGCTGCCCGGTGCCAATGAGTCGATCCCCAACTTTGGATTCAACATTGGCGCTGGTGAGGTGGAAGGCATTGAATCATCCGTGGCGATCGTCGAATCAGGCATTCTTTCCGGCGATGCGACGTTCGACATCAAGGTAGGCGACAATGATTTCATCACCGTCACCGTTCGGCAGTCGGACACCGACAGTGCAATGGACGAACTGGACAACCTCAACCGCGTGGACCTGGCAGGTGATGTGCAGGCGGCGGTGGTCGAAGCGCTGCGCGAAGCGGGCATCGACCCCGGGACGGTGTCGTTTGATCTGACCGACGACGGCAAGCTGCGCATCTTGTCGATGCGTGAATTGCGCATCCGCAACGGTAACGGTGTGGCCGCGAACGAACTCGGTTTGGGCGGTAGTCGATCGGCGGAAGAATTGGACGTCGAAGGCGGCGGGGTTACGCTGGAATTCGCGTGGGACTTCTACCTGGGTTTGGGCTTGAGCCTGGAGGAAGGGTTTTACATCAATGCCGACGCGAAGGACGTGTTCGGCGAAGAGGTGGAAGAACTCTCGTTCAGTTTCGACGCCACCGTGCCACAGTTACAGGGCCGATTCGCACTCGGATTAATTCAGGCTGAGTTCAACGACGGTACGGACACGCGCGTGCGCATCACGGCGCCTGATCCGGCGCTGACCCGGCAGATGAGCGAGGTCAGCAACGATTTCTTGAACCTGGACGTTATCTTCGGCGCCAACTATGACGCCGACTTCGACCTGGTGGTCGAACGGTTCGTCCGCGACGCCGGCGGCAACAAAATCGCTCTGGGCACAGGCGGTTTTCAGACGACCACCGAAACGTTCCACGTCGACTTCAGTAGCCTGGGCAAAGTCAACTTCCTCGAATTCATTCGTTCGTTCAATCTCGAACTGTTCAGCATCGGCGCGGGGGTGATCGCCAGCGCCGACTTCGGTGACTTCACCGCACCGCGCATGATTCTTTCGGCGACCAATCCCGATGTGATCTCGATGACCATCGAACATCGCAACGGCACGGGCGAACACGAAACGCTCGGTTTCACCGATGGGCAGGTTGATGACCAACGCTCGATCGGACTCGGTTTCGTCAACGGTCAAAGGAGTGTCATCGATGCGAATGCCACGAACAAGTTCGTCCATCTGCTCGAAGCCCGCCGCACCGCGCCGACCGACGGTCTGGTACGCAACACCACCGACCTGATCTTCCGCATCGGTGGACAGGACGTGCGCGTGAAACTGCCGGCAGCGGTCAACAACGACATCGAAAGCATTGACGACCTGCTCGAACGCATTCAAAAACAGATCGACGTGCGGCTGAACCAGGCGAAACTGCTCGATACCGACAAGATCGCCCTCATTCAGTTCGACGATGTATCGGGCAAACTCGTGTTGATCTCCGAAGTGGAGTCGGCGATCAGTGGTATTGACCTACAGGAACATACACGGCTTGACATCGGCCTGAACCTCGACATCACCGATCCCAACGGCGATGACAGTGAATTCAAACGCTTGGATCTTTCGGAACTGTTCGGCGCGTCGAGCATCACCGACGTACTCGCGCCGGGCATCGAACTGGACGCCAAGGTGCGGCTGAACGTGGATGCGAACACGAAGCACATCACCGGCGCGATTGAAAATCTATTCGGCGCATCGGAAGGCGGACTTGGTCTGCCTTCGCTGAACTTCGACATCAAAGTGGACATCGGCCTGCCGTCGGGCGGCAGTGTGTTGTCGTCGGCGAAAAACGCGAAGAAGGCGTTTGACCAGACGAAGAAAGACGGCGGCACGAACAAGCAGGCAGCAAAGAGCGGCGGCAAAGCGTTCGCCAAGAATCAGGCCAAGCAACGTGTGCCGCAGATCACAAAGTTCCAGTTCGACAACATCACGATGGACATCGGCGACCTGCTGAACAACATTGTGCAGCCGGTGGCGACGGCGATCAACACAGTGTTCGGTCCGATTGTCGATTTGGTCGGCTCGGGTGCGGACGAGGCAGAGGCGTTCCTCAGCGAACCGTTGCCGCTGTTGGAAGACTTGGGCATTGATGCGTCGTTCATTGACATTCTGGACTTGGCCGGCGTCGGCGGCGGCATCCGCGCGCTGTTCGATGCCGTGCGGGTGTTGCAGGGCGTGAACGAAACCATTGGCGCGCTTGGCGAAACGGGCACGCTTAGTTTCGGTTGCCTCGAACTGGTCTTCGATCGCACCAATCCGCTTTACTTCCCGAACACGAAAATCCCCGTGCCCTGCGAAGTGGCCGAAGGCGTCGGCAGCCTTGGTTTGCCGGATATCTTCGACATCGAGTTTGAGGCCAACATCGAGCCCGGCGGCTTTCGACTTGACATCCTCAGCATCGATTCGGTCATCAACTGGCTATTGGGTGAACCGTTCGACATCATGAGTTTCAACCTGCCGACGGTGGACATCAATCTTGGTGTGGACATCCCGTTCGGCATTCAGATCGACGACTTCACGATCGGTTTTGACATTGATGTGAACGCCAACCTGCATGTGGACGGCGGGATCGGTTATGACTCGACGGGCATTGAGCAGATCATCGAAGCCGTGAACGCCGGTGCCGAGCCTGACTTTGAAGACTTGCTGGACGGATTCTTTGTCCGCAACGAACCGGGCGATGAGGTGTCGCTCAGCTTCTCATTCAGCGGTAGTGCGGGCATTGGGCCGATTGATGTACCGTTGACGGGATTCACGTTGTTCGAAGCGCGGGCGAGTGTGAACGCAAGCCTCTACGCCGGCCTCGATCTGGTGGACCCCAACGAAGACGGCAAGCTGCGCATCAGCGAACTGTTCACGCTGACCAACGACTTCGCCAACCCGGAAAACCTGGCGTGCCTGTTTGACATCAACCTGCGTTTGAGCGGCGGGTTCAGTTTCCGCGTCACGTTGTTTGAAGCCACGCTCGACTCCGATGATCTAGGTATTCCCACGTCGTTCTCGTTCGAGGTGTCGTTGCAGGACTTGTTCGGCTTGGTCGGGTTGGATTGCGACAACCTGACGGGCATTCTCGGCGAAGTGGTCGAGCAGTCCGCGCCGGGGCAGGGTTTGTTGTCCGGCGTGGATGACCCTGAAATGCAAAGTGTCCTGCGCATCAACTCCGGACCGTTCGACTTCGCACGCATCATCGGCGACACCGACGATTCCGACGGACCGGTCAACCTCACTATCTCCAACGACGGTTCGGGCGGCGTAAACATCACCGGTTTCGGCGGCACACGCAACATTTCCGCGTCCGACATGGCCGGCGTGCAACGCATCATCGCTTTCGGTTCCGACTTCAACGATTCGTTTAACTTTTCCGGTTTGAACATGCCCAACCTCATCGTCGAAGTCGACGGCGGCGCGGGCAACGACACCATCCTTGGCAGTCAGGGTCGCGACATTCTCGTCGGCGGGCTCGGCGTCGACACCATCCGCGGCAACGGCGGCGATGACACCATCTTCGGCGACGAAGGCAACGACCGGCTCAGCGGCGGCGCGGGCGACGACATCAT
>JANQKH010000861.1 GCA_028281215.1 Phycisphaeraceae bacterium
GCACTTCGCCGATCAGCGATTTGATTTCCTCCGCCCGTCGGCCGTCGAGCCAATCCTGACCGACCTTGCCCCGAAGGGAATCAATTTCCTGTTGTTGCTTGGTGACGGATTCCTGAAGCGCCTGAAGCCGGGCTTCAATGTCGGCTTGCGCGTCGGCGTGCGCGACGGGGGCGACGGCGAGAAACGCGAGGATGAGTGTTGCGATGGTGGCTTGGAACGGCTTCACGGCGATCTCCTTGTTGCAATTGAAACCAAGTCTCACTTAAGTGAGACGGAAATGTAATTGAGACTTAGTTTCATTTCAATAGCAGCGAGGCCAGTGTAAAAAATGTGGAAAAACCTGGCTTCATTGCACGCAAAATACTTGAAATCAAATGTTTACAATCTGATATGAGTTCGGGGGACACAACCCTTCTCAATGCCGTCTCATCAAGTTCTGACGCTCTCCGCCTTGAACCGCACTGTTTTCTCCTTGTGAGCAGCTACCATTCAGCCAGGAGCATCACCTTGGACGGATTCGGCGCCCACGATCCGGGCCGCACCATTGATTGGAGCCACACCTCCGACGACTACGCCGTGTACCGGCCGGGTTATCCGCAAAGTTTCTATGACCGCCTTGATGCCCTCTCACTGGGAACCGACGGGCAGGATGTGCTCGACCTTGGCACCGGCACCGGCGTGCTTGCCCGACATTTTGCCACGCGCGGCGCTCGTGTTACCGGCATTGACATTGCCGACGGGCAGATCGAAGCCGCCCGCCGCCTCGCCGACGAACAAGGACTCGACGTGACCTTTCACGTCCGCCCTGCCGAGCAGACGGAACTGCCGAACAACGCATTCGATTTGATCACCGCCGCCCAGTGTTTTCTCTACTTCGATCACGAGCGTGTCGTCACCGAGATCAAACGCTTGCTCCGCGCAGGCGGCCGTGTCATGACCAGTTACCTTGGCTGGCTGCCGCGCGAATGTCCCGTTGCCGGCGCGACCGAAAAACTCGTTCTCGAACACAACCCCGCCTGGACCGCCGGCGACTGGTCCGGCGACGTCCCCGCCGCCGAGAACTGGTCCGTCGGCCACTTCAAAGTGATCGAACGCTTCGTGTACGACGAAGCCTTACCCTTCACCAACGAAACCTGGCGCGGCCGCATCCGTGCCTGCCGCGGCGTCGGCGCGACGATGTCACCCCAGGAAGTCGCGGCCTTCGATGCGGATCACAATCAACTGCTACGCGAAACCGTCGGCGATACATTCACTGTGCTGCATCGTGTGGTGGGGTTTGTGTATGAACACAACTAACGACAAGATGTGTGGCAGTGTTATGAAGAAGCTGTTTCTCATTTTGATCGCTGCCGGTGTTGCGGTCTTCATCCTTTGGCCGAAGGCAAAATCGATCACACCCGACCTTGTGATCTCCGATGAAACCACCTTTTTCACCAGCCCGGTTCGCGTGGACGGCTCCATTGATTACCTGGCGGCCTTTGACGAGTTGACCAG
>JANQKH010000867.1 GCA_028281215.1 Phycisphaeraceae bacterium
TGATCACCGGCTCGGCGTTTTCCTCGTTCGCCGCGTTTTCGATGCCCTTCACCAGCACAGCGGTCGTGTCCGCTTTTTCCAACTTCACCAATGCGGCGACGGCTTCGCTGCGCAGCTTCGATTCGATGCCCGGGCGCACCAAAATCGTCTGCCAAACCGGCACATACTTCTTGTCTTTGTCATCCCGGTCCACAAGCAGCAGTTGTGCGTTGTCGAGCAGTTTCAATTGAAACATCACACCTGTGGGGTTGTCCCAACCGAAGATGTTCGGCTTTTCGACCTTCTTCGCAGCGTCACCATGCCCGTGATGGGCGTGATCGTGATAGTCAGCGGCACGGGTGATCCCGGCGGCGAACAAAACAGACGCGAACAAAATCATGGATATCCAAGTGGGTCGTTTCATCGATTGAATCCGCATGAATCAGGTTGATCGATTGTAGGGTGGTCATTCGCCGACGCAGCGATTTGTGCAAGGATTACACCTGTCGTCCGTATCGACGTTTCAACGGTTTTGAAAAAACCCGGGGTTAGCGAACCCCATACTTAACAGTGTTTGACACGTTGATACGCTTGCCGAACCGCTTATTGGTAGCGTTTGAGCGTGTTGAGCGTTTCGGTCAGCGTGTAGTTGAGGTATTCGTCCATCGGCTGTTTGGTCGCCTGCAAAGCAACGGCGGCTGCCTTGGCGGTTTTCAGGAAACTGCAAGCCCGCACGGCTTCAAGCCGCACGCGCGGGTGCTTGTCGTTGACCTGCACCTCAAGCAATTTGAGCATGTCGCTTTCGCTGATGCGATGACGCGTGTAGCACAACACGCGTGTGGCCGCGGCGCGGGCGCGGGCGTCCGGGCTTTGCAGCAGTTGCTTGAGCAGGCCGAGGTCGACCTGATTGAAATGCTGCTGTACCCACAAAGCTTCCAACAGATGATGCTGGTATTCCTTGTGACCCTTGTCCAGCCTCAGTACCCACTGCTTGACGGCGGATGTGACGGCCTTGGCGCCACGTTCACGCAGTTCACGGCGTACGCGGTACCGCGTACGGTCTTCATACGACTTGAGCAGGTCCAGCAGTTGGCCGATCGACTGCGTGGTCAGATCGGGCACTTTCACTAAGGGTCGGCTGGGATAAGTCACGCGCCAGATGCGGCCGTGCTTAACGTCGCGACTTGGATCGCGGATCGAATGTTGCATGTGACCGATCAACGCGTTGTGCCAGTCGACCAGATACAGCGCGCCGTCCGGGCCAAACTGAAGATCAACCGGGCGAAAGTTGCGATCACTGCACTCGACGATGGGCTCAATCTCCTTGGCGATGAAGCCGGACCCTTGGTCGTGCATGGTGTGCTGGTACACGCCCAGCGCGCCGATGACGTTGTTCAACACATAATTGCCCTGCACGGCATCCGGAAAATGTCGACTGGAAACAATCTCGCAACCCGAGGTGGGACGGAATCGTTTCTTGATGAACGTCGGCATCTTCAGGCCTTTGCGGCCGCTGCGACCGCCGGAATGTTTTTCCGGGTGATCAACGTGACCGGAGAATGCTGTGCCGAGGTAGTTCTGTCCGGGCGATGCGTCGGCAACAAAGTTCTGCCCCCAGTTGTCGAACACGTGGCCCCAGGGGTTGGCGAAACCGTAGGAAATGAACGCGTCAAGTTCCTGGCGGGTCGGGTCGTAGCGGAAAACGCCGCCGTCGTGCAAACGCAGCGCGCCCCATGGTGTTTCCACCTGCGTGCGATGGAACGTGCCTTCCTGAAAGTAGAGCCCACCGCCGGGCCCCCAGGTGAACGCGCTGGCCTGGTGGTGGGTGTCGGCCGAGTCAAAACCGCCCATGACGCGCTCGAACGTGTCCGCTACGTCGTCGCCGTCGGTATCCTTGTAGTGAATGAGGTAAGGCATCTGCGCGACGTAAGCACCGCCGTCACCGAGTTCGATGCCGGTCGGCACATGCAAACCGCGGGCGAAGGTGGTGCACTTGTCGGCCTTGCCGTCACCGTCGGTGTCTTCGAGGATCAGCACCTTGTCATCCAACTTCGTTTTCGGTTTCCAGTGCGGATAGCTGGGCATGACGGTGACCCAGCATCGGCCTTTGCTGTCAAACGCGAACTGCACGGGGTTGACCAGTTCGGGAAAATCCTCTTCCGATGCGAAGCAATTGACCTTGTACCCCTTGCCCGGCTTGAACTGTTTGGTTTGTTCCGCGGCCGACAGGTAGGCAAGCGTGCCCTCCTTGCCTTGTTTCTTCTGCTTGCCGCCGAAGTTGGTTTTCACTTTGATGAACGGCTGGGTGTTGGTGTCATTGAGCACCGCCTTGGACAGCGACGAAAGCGGCTTGCCCTGAGCGACAGCCCAGACGCGCCGGTCGCGGTTGGCGGTCATTTCATCAAGGATTTCGCGTTCTCGCTCGCAAACGTCGTTGTTGGAAATCGACGTGTCCGGTTGGAACTTCAATCGGGACCGGCCGCCATAAATGTAGAAACCGTCCAACGCGCGGTAGCGCATCCACCAATGAAAGTTTTTGTCGGCGATCTGCTCGGCTAGTTTCTCGTCGAAGTTTTTCGGTGTGCCCGAGCCGAACAAGGCTTGATCAAGGATCGGGGCGAATCGTTTGTAGCCAGCTTCGGTCATGTGCACGCCGTTGAATGTCCAGTGATCGGCGCCCGCGAACGCTTTGGCGGTGGGCGTGAACACGTCGGCGAAACCAACGCCGGTTTTCGTCGCCACGTCGGCCAGTGCGTCGGCGTAAAGCTTGAGATTCGCGTTCAGCTTCTTCGCATCGGGGAGATTCGGGTTGCCGATGTCTTCCGCGGCGATGGGTGAGACAAGTACAATGCGCGGCGCGCCATTTCCGCTGTAGTCCTTGCTCTTGGTCTCCTGAACAAGTTTGGTGATGTCAGCCTTGAACTTCGCCACGCCTGCCTGGCCTTTAAACGATTCGACCAACCCGAAACAGTAGAGGATGACACTGGCTTTGCTGTGTTTGAGGTGGTCGTCAGGTGAGCCGAAGCCCTGCGAGCGCGGGCGGTCGTAGGCTTCATCGGCATCGAAGCAGAGATTGCGCACGACGAGTTGCTTGTCGGCGAATCGCTGGTGCAACAGGTTTTCCCAGTAACCGAAGTGCGCGAGCCGTTGGCCGAGCGTGCCGCCGACGATGGCGATGTGATCGCCCTGCTTCACTTCGAGCGCCGCCGCTTGCGAGGGCGCGGTCATCGCAAGGATGATCAACAGGATGGACAATGGGCGGACGGCAACGTGCAGGTTCTTCTTCATCATGATCAATCCAATGCGTGCTTCCAGAGGGTGATTCGGCGGCCGGCTGGACGCCCGAGGCGAGCCCCGGATTATACCGATTCCGCGGCCCTGATTGTTCGATTGACGAATGCTTTGCAGTGCAATGGGTTTCATCCGAGGTCCATCAATCCGGTCTTTCAGGATAGGATGCCTTTACTCTGGTTGATACCACCCATGAATCACCTTCTCGATTCCATCAAAATCCTGATCATTGGCAGCGTCATCATTGGCGGACTCTTGCTGCTGATGGGTTTGGCGGTCAACCCCATCGTCATTGTGGGCTTGATTGCAGCCTTCCTGGTTTGTCTGCTGCTTGATGTGATCAGCCGCGTTTTCTTCCCCGTCACTGACCGCGAAGATCACATCCATGACGGTTGTTGCCCGGCGTGCAGACATGACCTGTCCAACATTGGCATCGGACAAACCTCATGCCCCAATTGCGGAGAAACCATTCCCGCACCGCTGCGTAAGTGGGGCTCTCATTAGCAAGAAAGCCAAAGGAAAATGATCAAGTGCGCTTGAACTGCTTTTCCAGATCGCGCAGGGTAAGACGAATCGTTGTCGGCCGACCGTGTGGGCAGTTGCTGGCGCGTTCAATTTCCTGTCGCTTCTCCAACAGCGCCGCCAATTCCTGTGGAGACAAAGCATCGCCGGCCTTGACCGCTGCTTTGCAACTCATCATGTCCAGCACTTCGTGCAGCGCCGCTTCCAGCGCGGTGGGATTGCCGGCATCCAGACTGCCGTCGACCGCCTGGTCAATGAGGTCGGCGAGAAACTCGGCCGGCTCGACATTGCGATCGAACAGAAACGTCGGAAACGCGTGGATGCCTACCGCTTGCGGACCCATCGGCTCCGCTTCGAGTCCGATCTTCTCCAACAACGGGGCCAGCGATTCCAGCGCGGCCTGCTGATTTGCATTGGCGGGAATGGTCACCGGCATGAGCAGGCGCTGGCTTTCGAGGTTGCCCGACAGAATACGCTGCTGCAGTTGCTCAAACATGACGCGCTCGTGCAGCGCGTGTTGATCGATGATGATGATGCCGTTGTCATCTTCGGTGACGAGGTAACTTTTATGCACCTGCAACACGCCGAACGACCGCAGCACCGGCGGCACATCACCGGCGGCAAGGGACGACTGCTGTGCATCGGTTGATGCGCTTCGGTCATCGTGCAACGCATCGAGTGAATCATCCTGCTGCATCGCCTTGCGCACTTCCTGGTAGACAAACCCTTTCTGTGTCGGCGCCATGCGACGAAAATAGTCCACGAACTGCCGTATCGAATCATCATTGGTACGAGACGAAGCGTGCGCCGGTGTTCGGTCGGCTTCGTCACTTGAAAGATGGCTGAACGGTGTGGAGGCCGCCGCATTTTCGCGATTACTTTCAGCTGGGTCTGACAAGCTGTCGACCTGACCTGCCGCCGAACTTTCCGAAACGGAATCCGAACCGATCTCCCACGGACGAAGCTCGCGATCGCTGATTGGCGGATCCGGCTCGTTTTCGCTCAGCCCCGTTTTTGCGTCAATCGACGGAATCAGCACGCTTGGCGTCAGGTCGGCGCCGAGGAGTCGGCGGCGGATCGCGCCGAGGATCAGGCCGTGCATGCGGCCGGCGTCGCGAAACCGCACCTCCGCCTTGGCCGGGTGCACATTCACATCCGCCAGCGCGGCGTCCATCTGGATGAACACGACGGCGACGGGATGGCGGTCCGGCGGCATCAGACCGCGGTACGCTTCCTTGATCGCATGGGCGAGCGAGCGATCGCGGATGAATCGGCCGTTGAGACAGATGTGTTGAAACTTCGCGGTCGCGCGCGCGATG
>JANQKH010000871.1 GCA_028281215.1 Phycisphaeraceae bacterium
TCGCCACAGTTCCTTGCCGCCGATGTCGAATCCGATCAGGTCGCCTGAGCCGTAGAAGAAGACGACGGTCTTGCCGTCGGTGACGGGCGTCGGCGCGGCCTTGTTAACGCGGCGGTCAAACGGCGCCGCCTGCGTGACGACTTTCTTCCAACGTTCCGTACCGGTCTTGCGGTCGACGCACATGGCGTACATGTTGTTGTCTTCGTCGGCAGTGCTGAGGAAGACGTTGTCGCCAAAGATGATCGGCGAGGAAGCGGAGGCGCCGGGCAGATTGATCGCCCAGGCGACGTTTTCTGTTTTGGAGAACTTGGCCGGCAGGTTGGTTTCCAGGCTTGTGCCGTTGTAGTGCGGCCCGCGCCAGTGCGGCCAGTTCTCAGCCGACGCTTGCATCGCCACGGCGATAAGGATGAACAGGGCAAAACCAAAGCGTTTCATGTCATGTCTCCAAAGGCGTTGTGAACAGTTGGGGATTCACTTCCTACGCCACGGGTGCGGCGAGCGTTCCGCGCATTGTAATGCTTGCAGGTGCGAATCGGTGCACGGATAGGATACCGGCACCCGGGAACAACCGGGAGTTCACCGCGGAGGCCTGTCATGCAGCGATTCAGCTTGTTTGGCACTGTTCTGTTGTTCTCGATCCTTGGTTGTGGTTCGGACGATGAATCGACCAAGAACACAGCGAAGGTGAGCCCACCTGTCGCGCCATCGCATTCGATCAAAGCGAAATCCGATCCGCCTGTATCAGAGGAAGAGGCACCGGTCGCCGCAACCGGCGTTATTCGCGGCATTGTGAAGTGGGAAGGCAAGATCGTGCCCGCCAAGCCGGTGGTCATGGCGGCAGGTGGATTCTGCCACGAATTCTGGAGGAACAAGCAGATGCCATTGCGTGAACGATGGAAATGGGGCAAAAACAGCACCTTGCAGAACGTGGTGGTGTATGTCAGCGGTGGGCTGCCGACCTTCACCAAAGGCAATCCGCCACGTCAGCCGGCCGAGTTGAAATTGGAAGGCTGTATGTATATGCCGCACGTTCAGGTGGTTCAAGTCGGACAGGAACTGCGTGTGCTGAATAAGGATCAGACCTATCACACGTCATACGTCCTGCCACACATCAATGAAGTTCAGTACTTTGATCATCCGGTCGAGGGGGATTCGCAGATGCACGTATTTTCTCGCGCCGAAGCAGGCATTTTCATCAAGTGCAACATTCATGCATGGATGTCCGCGTACGTTCACGTGTTCGACCATCCGTTCCACGATGTCACTGGCGAAGCAGGCACATTTGAGATCAAAGGGCTGCCGCCGGGCAGTTATGAATTGACGGCATGGCATGAGTTCCGACGTTTCGGGCCGGACCGGGAACGGTACAAGGTGACGGTAGAAAGTGGCAAGGCCACCGAGGTGGTGATCACGTATTCGCCGACGAAGAACTAATGGCCTACAGTCTTGAAATATATTCCCGAAGGTATGCGATGCAAGCGATCGTTCAAGTCCACGTTACGTTCTTTGCTTTGTTCCTTGCCACAACGCTGACGGATACCTTTTCCTGTCGCGCTGCCGAGGTGAATCCATCCAATTCACCGCTATCCGGATCGGTGCGCGGCATCATCAAATACAACGGCAAGCAACTGCCCGCCAAACCGATCGACATGGCGTCGGACCCTTACTGCCAGAAGTACTACGCGAACAAGCAGAAGCCGTTTCGACAGACGTGGGTGTGGGGCAAGAACAACACGTTGCAGAACGTGGTGGTGTACGTGAGCAAGGGCTTGCCAGCCGGCAAAAAGTATGATCCGCCCGAAGAGCCCGCCGAGATGAAGCAGAAGGGTTGCATGTACGTGCCGCACGTGCTGGTGATGCACGTCGAGCAGGAACTTCGGATCGAGAACCTGGACGACACGCTTCACAACGTTCATCCGTTGCCCCGGGAAAACAAGGAGGGCTGAGTGGGTCAACCGGTCCAAGGTCAGGTTCTGACCCTCTCGTTTCCCAAAGTTGAACATGGCGTTTTCATCAAGTGTGATGTCCATGCATGGATGTCCGCTTATGTGCACGTGTTGGACCACCCCTTTCACGCGGTCACGGGCGAAGACGGCACGTTCGAGATCAAGGGGCTGCCGCCGGGTGAATATGAATTGACGGTGTGGCATGCGTATCGCCGATTCGCGCCCGATAAGGAACGCAAGAAGGTGGTGGTCAAAGCGGGCAAAACAACGATGGCGGGATTCACCTATTCACTCACGAAAAATTGAAGTGATCAAGTCACAGGTGGGCCGACTTCAGTCGCCCTGCGCTTTACCCGTGCTTTGTGTCGCGCCCACCTGTTCCGCGAACGCTTCGGAGGATTCGGTTCCGCTCACTGGCGACCGCGGGTCGGTGTTGGCGTCTTCTTCGACGTGCGGCGATGGCGTTCCAAAGCAATCGATCAGTGAACCAATGCCCACATAAAGGTACCCAATCGCAAACAGCGCGAGGAAAGGCAGGCTGATGGTGGTGCCGTGCACGACGAGGGACAGCCGACAGCATTCGAGCGTGTAAAGACCCATGAGCAGTTCAAGTGCGATGATCGTTCGATTTCGGATTTCGGATTTAGCGGACGGCGCCGCTGTTGAAGCCGTTGGATTTCGGATTGGTTTGAATCCTTCCGACTTCGTACTTCCGCCTTCCGACTTTGCATCCCCCCGTTTTGGTGTGCGCACGAACGGTGAGCGATAACCGAACAGCGCCTCGAACACCGCCTTCGCATTGTTCAGCGCAATGCCGATGCCGATCGCCATCAGCAACGGCATATGCAGCAACGTGCCGAAGTACGAGCGTTGCTGAACGCGCTGACTGATCATGTAGAACACCCCTGCCGACGCAGTGCCCAGTGCGAACAAACTGAGTCCGATGAGCAAAGCGATCGTCCCGCCGCCCGCTTCGCCGGTGTTGAGGGCGAGCAGGTTGACGTAAATCGTCGGATACAGGAGCAGCGCCATCATCGTGATCGCGATGAACGGAATCGGGTTCGTCAGGTGGAAAAACGCTTCGAGTCGGGTGGCGCCGCTTGCGTTGGATTTGAGTATTGCCGGCAGTAGTTTTTTAGCGACTTGTATCGCACCCTTCGACCAGCGGTGTTGCTGGCTTTTGAACGCGGTCATGCTCGCCGGTACCTCGGCCGGGCATACGATGTCCGGGCGATAGATGAACCGCCAGCCTTTCATCTGTGCGCGGTAGGACAGGTCGACGTCTTCGGTGAGTGTGTCGCCCTGCCAGCCGTCGGCGTCTTCGATCGCCGACTTGCGCCAGACGCCGGCCGTGCCGTTGAAGTTGAACCAGTGCCCGGCAAAGTGCCGCGCCGGATGCTCGACCAGAAAATGCCCGTCCAGCACAATCGATTGGCATCGCGTGAGCCAGGATTGCTCACGATTCAAATGCCCCCACGCCGTCTGCACCATGGCGACGTTCTCGTCCGTGAAGTGATGGATTGTACGCTGAAGAAAATTCGCCGGCGGGATAAAGTCAGCGTCGAAAATCGCAACAAATTCACCGGTGACGCGATCCATCGCATCGGCCAGCGCGCCGGCCTTGTAACCCACGCGATCCGTGCGATGGAGATATTCAATGTCGACGCCTTGCGCTTGACGATGGCGCACACTGTTTTCCGCGATCGCAGCACACGCATCGGTGGAATCATCGATCACTTGGATTTGCAGCAACCCGCGCGGGTAGTCCATCTTGCATGCGGCATCGATAATCCGCTCGGCGACGGCCGCCTCGTTGAACATGGGCAATTGCACGGTCACACGTGGCAGCGACTCAAACGGTTCCGGTTCCACAGGTGTCTGCTTGCGGTGACGGAGGAACTTCCAGACCAGGCCGTAACGATGCAGGCCGTACACGGCGATAACCAGCAGCGTGACCACGTAGACGATGGTCAACGGCCAGCGCACCGCTGGATGATCCAGCAATGCGGGGCCGAGCCAGTTCGTGTTGGCGAGGAAGGAGGGCAAGGGGTTGGGGTTCAGGGGCCAAGGTTCGGGAGTCAGAGCAATCTAACAGCATCGCCTGATGTTGGGGGGATGAAGGTGGGCAGTCGTTCTCCGTTCACTCACTCCAATCGTTGCAGACGGAGAATTATTTTGCCTGATTTGCGGAATTGATTTGCCTGCATCTAAAGAGGCGTGGCCACAGTTCCGATAAGCGCGACAGGACCTTGCCCCGTGCAGGGTGCTGTAGCCGAATTCGGGCGAGGTCCGATGACGCCCGATGTGATTTGAACGTGTTTGTCGTCCCAAGGGGGTATCAGGAGAAAGCGCGACCGCAGGTTGCCATTGAAACGAGGATCATCATGACGAAGCAGAGCATCATTCAGGGTATCGCCGGTCTGGTTGTGTTGTTGGCTGTGGCAGGTTGCACAGTGCAATACACTTTGGAATGGCCCGAGAACCGCAAGGGTGAAGCGGTGCAACCGCAGCCCGCAGCGTCCACACAAACTGTCGCCGCCGATCAAGCGAATCAGCAAGATCCGACGATGCGGACCGCCGACGCCGGGCTTGACGATGTGAACGCCACCCGCACGGACCAAGCCGCGCTCGCCGGCACGGACCCCGCCAACGATACGGTCGACTTCAACGGCGCCACGATCGGCGACAGCGACGTCCGCGTTGAATTCGCCGGCCAACCCAATGCCGACGGTACGCAGCCGATCACCACCGCCTTTGCCGACAACGGCAACCGTATCGGCCTTTTCGGTGATATCAACGACGACCGCACCAACCGTCAAAGCCCGCTCGACAGCCCCAACGGCTTGAAGCAGATCAGCTTCATCACCGAAGGCGCCGACTTTGATCCCGCCATTGATCCCACGGGCAAAATGCTCGCCTTCTCGTCGACGCGCCATCGCGGCAACGCCGATATCTACGTGCAAAAGATTGGCAGCACCACCGTCACGCAGGTGACCAGTGATCCCGCCAAGGACGTCATGCCCACATTCAGCCCCGACGGCAAGTGGATTGCCTTCGCATCGAATCGCAGTGGCAATTGGGATATCTATTTGAAGAGCGTGGACGGCGGCCGGGCACGCCCGATCACCAATGACGCGACGCACGACCTGCATCCGAGCTTTTCGCCGGACGGCCATCGTCTGGTCTACAGCAGCTACGGTTCGCGCAGTGGCACGTGGGAATTGGTCGTGATCGATTTGGACAACCCCGCCAAGCGGCAGATCATCACGCACGGCTTGTTCCCCAAGTGGTCGCCCAAGGGCGACAAGATCGCCTTCCAGCGCGCCCGCGAACGCGGCACGCGTTGGTTCAGTGTATGGACTATTGATTTTGAAAAGGACGAAGCCAAGCGCGCGACGGAAATCATCGCCGCGAATAACGCCGCCGCCATCACCCCCAGTTGGAGTCCTGATGGCAAGTACCTGGTCTTCTCCACTGTGCTCGATCCAAACAACCAGAAAAACGGACGTCCGGTAAAAGCCGATGTCTGGGTTATCGGCCTTGACGGCAACGGCCGGGTGAATCTCACAAGCAACAAGTTCTCCAACCTTCAACCGGTGTGGGGCAAGAGCGGCGAGATCTTTTTCGTGTCTAATCGCTCGAAAAGCGAGGTTGAGAACATCTGGAGCATCAAGCCGGACGCCTCTCTGCACCTTTCCGATCCGAGCAATTGGCCGACGACGGTAAAAGGGTCCGAAAAAGGTACGCCCACAGCGAGCGTTGAGACGAATAACTAAGGACGGGCTTCGGGCGATTTCAGATTTCGGATTGCGGATTTCGGATTGGGTTGTTCCCAAACGTTCGCATTCCAACTCAATCCGAAATCGCAAATCCGAAATCCGGAATCAGATGAACTGGAAGTTCATCCCAAGAGAGCCCGGCATGGACGCCATGAAAAGTCAACAGGCCATGTTTTTGCTGCTTGTGTCGGCCACGTGCGTCGCGTCCATGGTGGGATGTGCGACGAATCGGCCGCCCCAGGGAGCAGACCCCCTGATCAGTCCCTATGCGTCAAGGCGCATCTGGGCCGTCGCGCCGTTCGCCAATGAGAGCGGTAGCCAGCATGCCGACGGGTTGATCGTGGCGGACCAGTTTGCCGCCCAGTTGGAAAACGCATCGAACATCGATGTCATTCCGGTCAACCGTGTGCTCAAAGCTATGGAAGCGATGAAGCTCGCGAGCATCAGCACGGAAGCCGAAGCTCGCGGC
>JANQKH010000888.1 GCA_028281215.1 Phycisphaeraceae bacterium
GATCGCGCGAGACAGTTCCGGCGGCAAGTTGAACGTGAACGCGGACAGCGTTGCAGGCCACGTCGCCGGCGCGGTGCAAGCGGAAAAACTCGTGCTCGTGTCCGACACGCACGGCATCCGCACGAGCGACGACCCCGACAGCCTCGCCACGCACCTGACGAAATCGGAGATTGAAGGCCTCGTCGACCAAGGCGTGATCGCCGGCGGTATGTTGCCCAAGGTGGACGCCAGCATCACGGCGCTCGAAGGCGGTGTGACCAAAGTGCACATCATCGACGGTCGCATCCGCCATTCGCTGCTGCTCGAGGTATACACGCAGGAAGGGATCGGGACGGAGATTGTGCTGGAATAGATTGATGAGGAAGCCAAGAAGGCAGGAGTGGAAATGGAGTCGTGTTATTAATCAATCCGCCCCGCTTTGCGACGCAATATCAGCACTCAAACAATCCAACCCTTCCTGCTTTCCTGGCATCCTTATAGAAAAGCGGAAACTCAACCATGCAACACTTTATCTCCGTCTCCGACACGCCGGACGATGATCTTGCGGTGATCTTTGATGTGTCGTTTCGTTTGCGTGAGCAGCGGAACGCCGGGCAGGCGAATGAGCCGATCCTTGCGGGCAAAACGCTGGCGATGATCTTTGAAAAGCCTTCGCTGCGCACCAACGTCAGTTTTCAGCAGGCGATGTACGAACTGGGCGGCAACTCAATCGTGATGGTGTCCGAACAGGTCGGGCTGGGCAAGCGCGAAAGTGCCGGCGACGTGGCGCGCGTGCTTAGCGGCATGGTGCACGGCATCATGGCGCGCGTGTTCGAACATGAAAAACTCGTTGAGATGGCGAAACACGCAAGCGTACCGGTGATCAATGCGCTCAGCGATTTTTCACATCCGTGTCAGGCGCTGGCCGATGCGATGACGCTGATGGATGAGTTCGGCCGCGACTTGAAAGGCCGAACACTTGCCTTCGTCGGCGACGGCAACAACATGGCGCACAGCCTTGCGGTCATGTGCGGCAAACTCGGCATGAATTTCATCCTCGCCAGTCCGCCCGGTTATGAGATCAAGCCGGACATCGCCGACCAGATCATGGCGTTCGTGCCGGAGTTGAACCTGGAGATGACGCACGACGCGGTTGATGCCGTGCGTTATGCCGATGCGATTTACGCCGACACGTGGATCTCGATGGGCCAGGAACAAGAGGCGGTGATTCGCAGGGAAGTGTTTGCCGATTATCAACTGAACGAAGCGTTGGTGAACCAGTCGCCGGACCACGCCATCGTGCTGCACTGCCTGCCGGCGTACCGCAACGTGGAGATCACCGACGCGGTGATCGACGGCCCGCGCAGCCGGGTGTTCCCGCAGGCGCACAATCGACTGCATGCACAGAAGGGGTTGGTCGCCGTGCTGATGGGCGGCGCGCGGGCGCGGGGACGCGATTGAGGCGATCTTCAATTCACCAGCCGACCAACCGCACGATCCACACCTGCTTTTCTCACAAAGCGCGATGCAGGAAATCCAATCAGCACGACTCGCTGTAATCATCGCTTGGTTTTGCCTTTTCGCTTGCGCACGCGCGTGCCCGGCATGCCTGGTTCATCACGGGATAGAGTTTCAGCTTCGTCGGCGGAGATGCGACCGATGACGGGCGTGGCTTCTAACTGCTTGATTTTGTCGCGCAGCTTGGCCGCCTTTTCAAATTCGAGAGACTCGGCGGCGGCGAGCATCTCCTTTTCCAGCTCGGCGACGTATTCATTCACGTCGTAGTCCTGCTCGGCTTTGCCGATCGCTTTGCGTGCGGTGTCGCGGGCGCGGAGTTCCATTTCAATGCCGCGGCGGATTTCCTTTTCAACCGTCTTCGGCGTGATCCCGTGTTCGGCGTTGTATGCAAGCTGCTTTGCGCGGCGGCGGTTGGTTTCGTCGATTGCCTGTTGCATTGCCGGTGTGACTTCATCGGCGTAGAGAAACACCGTTGCGTTCACGTTGCGTGCCGCGCGGCCGATCTGCTGAATCAAACTCGTTGGACTGCGCAAGAAGCCGGTCTTGTCGGCATCCATGATCGC